>CAZDLE010000001.1:0-46041 GCA_964506035.1 uncultured Oscillospiraceae bacterium
TTTGGACGATTTTGTAACAATCACGTCACTTGTTCCGCCCGTTTTGCGCTTTGCAAACAGCGTGGGCGATATGGAAACAATGGATGTAGATGCCGTTCGCGAAGTTATCAACATCATAAAAGACAACACAAAACTGCGCACAATCACCGCAGAAATGGTGTCCGTAGCATCCCAAAAGTGGGTTGCAAATCAACCGTTTATGGGCTTTAACCTAAAGGAATCACTCGATCCCGACTACAAAGATGCTTTAGATATTGTGCTTGGCAAACTCACCACCACAACGGAATCCACCGTTATTGACGATCTAAACGACCTTGTTGATACAATCGAAACGGTACAGTTGATTTATCACTACGCTAACTTGCTAAACAACAAGGCAGCCTTGGACGAACTTAACGGCGCATTGAAAAACGTTTTGGACAGCCTAAACCAAGATACGGCAGACATCATGAACAGTCTTGTAGACGACAATGCAGTGAAAAAATTTGGTATCACAGACGAAAAAAGCGCCACCGTCGTTAGGGATTTGGTTGCCGACGTGGTAAGCAGTGCGTTGGACGAAGAAGCGCAAACGGAAAGCGACGCCAAAGCAATCAATAGCATCATCAACTTTGCAACTGGCGGTGATATTTCCGCAAAGGACGTTGTAGAAAACATTGCCGAATCATCCGCCGTTCAAAACGCAATCGACAAAGCTCTTACGGTGGAAGAAGGCGAATCCGCCCCCTATATCGCAGTGGAAAACAGAGATAAAATTGCCGAAGCCCTAAACGACGAATCGCTGGAAATTGACGACGAACTTAAAGGAAAAATCAAGGACTTGTTTGGCATCCACGAATAATTGCTTGTTTAGTTCGAAACGATAGTTGCATTTCAACACAACGGTAATGCTACTTTGTTTGTGCCGTCAACTACAATAAAATATCCAAGAATTATCAAAAGCAATCAGGCAACCGCTTGGTTGCTTTTGCTTTGTCCACCCCTTGCAAAACACCGCGTCGGCACTTTGGCTTGCCAAAAACACACGATAGGATATTTCAACAACGGTAGGGGAGGGTTTGCTCCTCCCGCAACCTTGTGGCAATCAACAACAAACGTCGGTGCAGACCGTGTGTAAAACGTATAGTTATTCTAATCAAGGTAGGGACGACCGGTGGTCGCCTGCCACCTCGTGAAAAGTCCGCTGTTACAATCAATACGAAGTCAATATTTTGCCTAATGGTAAAATTTTCGCAAAACTATCATCTTGACGTAAAAAATTTAATATTCGTGCACAAAATTAAAATTACATCTTGAAAACTGTTTTTAGATAATATATAATGTTTATATATGCAATTTGAACGTCAAAAAAACTGCGGATTGCCGTTTGTGGTGTTGGTAGCTCAAATTGCGTACAAGGAGGACTAATGAAAGACGTAATTATTATCGGTGGCGGTGTAATTGGATGTTCCGTTGCACGTGAATTATCTCGCTTTTGCGCAGATATTTTGTTGTTGGAAAAGGGCAACGACGTTTCCGTGGGCACAAGCAAGGCAAACAGCGGTATTGTGCACGGCGGTTACGATGCCAAACCCAACAGCAAAAAGGCGTACTACAACGTAAAAGGCAATGCAATGTTCGACGACCTTTCCAAGGAACTGGATTTTCCCTTTCGCAGAAACGGTTCTATGGTGCTTTGCTTTGATGCCGACCAAAAACAAGGTTTGCAAGACCTTCTCGACCGTGGCGAACAAAACGGCGTAAAAGGTTTGTACGTTGTGGATGGCGAAAAAGCGCGTCAAATGGAACCGTATTTGTCGCAAGAAGTTGCCTACGCTTTGGTAATCCCCAGTGGCGGTATTGTTTCTCCTTACGAAATGACCATTGCCTATGCGGAAAACGCCTGCACAAACGGTGTACAGTTCCGTTTTGAAAGCCAAGTTGTAAACGTTGCCAAAGCGGACGGTATTTTTACCGTTACTTGCGCCGACGGTTTTGTAGAGCAAGCAAAGGTTGTTGTAAACGCGGCAGGTTTGTACGCCGACGAAATCAACAATATGATTTGCCAACGCAAATATCACACCCACGCACGCAAGGGCGACTACGTTTTGATGGACAAATCTTGCGGATATCTTGCAGATCACACATTGTTTCAAATGCCCACCAAAATGGGCAAAGGTATTTTGGTTACTCCAACTACCCACGGCAACATTTTGGTTGGACCAACCGCAACCGACCGTGAGGACAAAACGGATGTAAACACCACCGTAGACGAGCTTTCCGAAGCGTTTGTAAAAGGGTTACTTTCCGTGCCGACGTTGTCCAAGCGCAACATCATCACACAGTTTAGCGGATTGCGTGCTCACATCGACGAAAACGATTTCGTTGTGGAAGAAAGCCAAGTGGAAGGTTTCTATAATCTTATTGGTATCGAGTCCCCGGGGCTTTCCGCCGCACCTGCAATAGCAGTGGAAGTGGCAGGTTGGGTATCTCAAAAACTCGCATTGCAACCCAAAAAGGATTTTGTTGCAACACGCAAAGGTATTCCGCAATTTTCTCGACTTTCCCACGCCGAACGTCAAAAACTTATCGACCAAAACCCACTTTTCGGCAATATTGTTTGCCGTTGCGAAGTGGTTACCGAGGGGGAAATTGTCGAAGCAATACGTCGCAAACCGGGCGCAGTAGATTTGGACGGCGTAAAACGTCGCACACGCGCAGGTATGGGACGTTGCCAAGCAGGTTTCTGCACACCGCGTATCATGGAAATTATCTCGCGCGAACTTAACCTTCCGTTGGAACAAGTTACCAAGCGTGGCGGAAACAGCCAAGTTGTGATAGGGAGAACCAAGTAGCATGAAAAACATCAATTTAGTTATCGTTGGTGGCGGTCCGGCAGGTCTTGCTGCTGCAAAATCCGCCTACGACTGTGGTGAAAAAGACATTTTAATTTTGGAACGCGAAGCGGAACTGGGTGGTATTTTGAACCAGTGTATTCACAACGGTTTCGGTTTGCACACCTTCAAGGAAGAACTTACCGGTCCGGAATATGCTCAAAGATATATCGACCAAGTTGTTGAACGCAATATCGACTATCGCACAAACGCTACCGTTATCGACGTTTCGGCAGACAAAGTTGTAACCTACGTTTCCGCAACGGACGGACTTACCCAAGTGCAAGCCAAGGCGATAATCCTTGCTTGTGGCTGTCGCGAACGTCCACGTGGTGCAATCAACATTGCAGGTATGCGTGGCGCAGGTGTATTTTCCGCAGGAACGGCACAAAAACTTGTAAATATCAACGGCTACTTGCCCGGCAAAGAATGTGTAATTTTGGGCAGTGGCGATATCGGTCTTATCATGGCGCGCCGTATGACGTTCGAAGGTGCCAAGGTAAAAGCCGTTGTAGAACTTATGCCCTATTCGTCGGGACTTAACCGCAATATCGTGCAATGCCTAAACGACTTCAACATCCCCTTGTATTTCTCTCACACCGTGGTAGATATCAAGGGTAAGGACCGTGTTACCGGTGTTGTCGTTGCCCCCGTGGACGAAAAACTTGCACCCATTATGGACAAAGCACAACTTATCGAGTGCGACACGTTGTTGCTTTCGGTAGGATTGTTGCCGGAAAACGAACTTGCAAAGCAAGGCGGTGTTCAACTTTCCACTGTCACCGGCGGTGCAGTTGTGGACGAAAACATGATGACGAATATCGACGGTGTGTTCGAGTGCGGTAACGTTTTGCACGTACACGACCTTGTAGACTTTGTTTCTGCCGAAAGCGAAAACGCCGGCAAATGCGCAGTAGACTATATCAACAACGGTGCCGTCTGCAAGGAGAAAATCGCCATCAACTGCACAAACGGAGTGCGTTATTGCGTACCTACTCAACTCAACCGCGACCAAAACTATCAACCACTCAGCTTCAAAATGCGCGTTTCCAACGTGTTCAAAAAGGTGGAACTGGCAATTTTTGCCGACGGCGTAAAGGTGTTTGGCAAAAAACGCCCCGTCGTTGCCCCCGGCGAAATGGAAAACGTCAATTTGACTGCCGAGCAGGTGCAAGCACTCAAAAATGCACAACAAGTTGAAATCACTTTGATAAAGTAAAGGAGAGTTAGCTATGAGAGAAATGATTTGTATAAACTGCCCACTGGGTTGCCATTTAACCGTAGACGACTCCAATTTGGACGATATCAAAGTAACAGGCAACACCTGTCCGCGCGGAGTTACCTATGCCAAAAACGAAATCACCAGTCCTAAGCGTATGGTAACGGGATCGGTACGTGTAGAGGGCGGTAACCTTGCAATGGTATCGGTAAAAACACGCGAAGCTATCCCCAAACAACTTATTTTTGATAGTTTGCAAACGCTAAAAACCGTTGTTTTGAGCGCTCCCGTTCATATCGGTGACGTGGTTGTTGCCAACGTTTGCGGTTGCGGTGTAGATATCGTTGCCACCAAGGAAATCGAAAAAATCTAATAAAGCACAACAAAACCAATCAAAAAATCTATATTAAATAGCAAATAAAAAATCGTGCATCGAGATATGTAAAAATAGAAATATCTAACAAACAGTTGCATGATACACAAAAGAATAAACAATTTCCAACGTCACAAATCAAAACGTTACCCACGACTATCACGTCTGCTAAGGCAAAAGGAGCACCACAATGAAATATATTTTAGCACTTGACCAAGGCACAACCAGTTCTCGCGCAATCGTCTTTGACAAACACGGACAAATCGTTGGCAAAGCCCAGCAGGAGTTTGAGCAAATCTACCCCAAGGCTGGCTGGGTGGAACACCGTCCGCAGGAAATTTACGGCTCGCAAATTGCCGTAATGACGGAAGCAATCGTCCGCGCAAACATTTCCGTTGACGATATTTTGTCCATTGGTATCACCAACCAACGCGAAACCACCTTCGTTTGGGATCGCAAAACAGGTCAACCGGTGTACAATGCTATTGTTTGGCAATGCCGAAGAACTGCCGACTACTGCGAACAACTAAAAAAGCAGGGTTGGAGCGAAAAAATCTACGCCAAAACGGGACTTGTTTTGGATGCGTATTTTTCCGCAACGAAAATCAAGTGGATTTTGGACAACGTCCCCGGTGCGCGCGAACGTGCCGAAAACGGTGACCTTATTTTTGGTACGGTAGATACCTTCATCATGTGGAAATTGTCCAACGGACGTATTTTTGCTACCGACTACACCAACGCAAGCCGAACCATGCTCTACAATATCCACACCCTCGATTGGGACGACGAATTATTGCAATTGTTTGGTATTCCGCGCAGTATGTTGCCAAAGGTTTGCCCGTCCGGTTACAACTACGGCCACACGGAAGAAACCTTTATCGGTAGGGAAGTTCCCATTTGCGGTGTCGTTGGCGACCAACAATCGGCATTGTTTGGACATCTTTGCGTAAACAAAGGAGATATCAAAAATACCTACGGAACAGGTTGCTTTTTGTTGATGAACACGGGCGACGTTGCTGTAGAAAGCAAAAACGGACTCGTCACCACCCTTGGAGCATGCATCGACGGGCAAAAACCGCAGTATATTTTGGAAGGGTCGGTGTTTATCGGCGGTGCAATCAATCAATGGTTGCGTGACGAAATGCGTATGATTCGTTCCGCTCCCGAAACGGAAACTTATGCAAAACGTGTTCCCGACACAAACGGCGTGTATATCGTGCCTGCCTTCACGGGACTGGGCGCACCCTATTGGGATGCCGACGCACGCGGAACGGTTGTTGGCATCACACGTGGAACCAGCAAGGAACACTTTATTCGTGCTGCCTTGGAATCAATCGACTACCAAGTTTACGACCTTGTAAACGCAATGAAAAAGGATAGCGGAGCGCAAATAACCAGCCTTCGCGTAGACGGTGGCGCAAGCGCAAACGACTTTTTGATGCAGTTCCAATCGGACGTTTTGGACGCGCAAGTTGTCCGCCCCAAAGTGGTGGAAGTTACAGCCCTCGGCGCTGCATACCTTGCAGGACTTATCTCCGGCTACTGGAAAGATATCGACGATATTCGTGCAAATATCGAAATTGATAGAGTTTTCAAACCAAACATGACGGAGCAAAAACGCACCCAACTTATCGACGGTTGGAACCACGCCGTTCGTCAAACCCGCCTAAAGTAGAGTTGTTTTACGTATTGTAGTTGTTGTTTTGTATTAAAATTCAAACAAACCTCGCAAAGCTCACCAAAAGTTTGCATCATATCACGCTAAAACCGTTTTAGATTTGTTTGTGATTGTACGTAACGTTACAACCGCTTTGCCGAAAAACAACGAAGGTTTTATCAATCGCTATTTCGCAAAATCGCAATTTACTGAAATAATCATAATTACACAACAAAAGACCTTGTCAAACGTGACAAGGTCTTTTACTATCAAATCAATATAATTTATCTATCAACGCAAATGGCAGTTTTACAAAACGATATTGCAAATTTTGGCAAAATCGCCGTTGTAGGTGGTGTGGACGGGCGCAATATCGCTGTTGTGGGCAATATGCACGCAATTTGTGGTGTCTATTGCATTTTTACGTAACTATTTTTCGTCCACATTGTAGCACAAAGGCGGATTTTTGTTACGTCAATAACCTAAATATTCCACCCCCACAAGCAAAATTTCGTTGATTTTTGGGTTGGCAATTTTGTATTTAAGTATCTTGCCAAATCGAGTACGTTCCACAATGCCCACGTCACGCAATAATCGTAGTTGGTGCGATACCGTCGTTTGGTTAAGTTGCAAAACTCGCGCAAGGTCGGTTACGCACAGCGGAGCAATTGCCAAGGCGGAAAGCATCCTAACGCGCGTTTGGTCGGCAAGTAGTGCAAAAAATCGTGCAATTTTGCAGGTGTCTTGCGACGTTGGCATGTAACTATCTAAATCGTCCAAAATTTGAGCTGTTGCTTGTAGCATAAAACCACCTTCCCCCAAGTATATTGTTACAGGTTGTACCTTTTTTGCAACAAAAATTATACATTTGTAACAATGTCGAAAACTTGCGCATATTGTAAGATAAAAACAATCTTTGGAAAATCAAGGGGGAAACTATGAACATAACTCGAAGCTTGCTGTACCTTTTGCTGTTGTACGCCGTGTTAGACAAGGACAACAAATTGTCGCTAACCACGGGGCTGACAATTGCCTTTGTGATAATGCTACTAAATTGCTATTTTGGTAATAATTTGGGATGTGGCAACAATGCACGAAACGGCAACGGAAACAACTGTTGTTGCGGTTCCTTTTTGAATCTCAACAACATTTAGCACTCTGCTTTTTGTCCAAAAACTCAACACGTATTGCGATTTTTACGAAAAAAGAGCCGTTTTTTGCAACAAACGGATGCAAAAACACGTCCATCTACATGATTTTTCCGTGGACGTTTGTAAGAATGTCAAAACGTTACTTTGCACGTAAAAATCATCACCCTTTTATACCCACATTGATAAAAACAAATAGACGATTTTAACACCTAACTTGATAAAAACAAACAACGAGACGATTTTTTTCGTCTCGTTATTTTGTGCTTAAATACCTTTTTATCCTGTCTTGTGCTTAAAAGCCGTTGTTTTTTTGATTGTATTTGTTTTCTGCAAATCATCAATATTTAGTTTTTGTAGGTTTTATCAAACGTCGTTTTATTGTTTTTCTCTGCAAACGCCGTTGGTAATGGTAAATTGTTTACATTCGCCAAGCAGTTCCGCAGGGATTTCCGTTGCGCTGGTAAGCAAAATTTGCAGTCGTTTGTCAAAGTTAAGTAGGCGTTTTTGCCTGTCGTAGTCCAACTCGCTAAGCACGTCGTCCAAAAGCAACACTGGGTATTCGCCGATTATGTCCTTAAAAATCATCAACTCGGCAAGTTTTAGCGAAAGTGCGGTGGTGCGCAACTGTCCTTGGCTACCGAAAGCACGCACGTCCACGCCGTTTACCTTCAAACAGATGTCGTCGCGTTGGCATCCAACGGAGGTGTGTCGCAGTGCAAAATCCTTTTCTACGCTGTTTTGCAACAAATTTAGGTAGTTTTGTGTCAAATCTTTGATGTTTTCGCCGTCGATTTGCGTAACGTAGCTCAAATCCAAAGTTTCTTTGCCGTCCGTCAGTTTTTCGTGACAGCGTTTTGCGTACACCTTCAATTTTTCGCAAAAAGCTTTGCGCTTTGCAACGACTCGCGCGCCTTCTTCGGCAATTTGCTGGTCCCACACAAACACCGTTTCGCGTAAATTGTCTACGCTAAACGCCGATTTCAACAAGTTGTTGCGTTGCGCCAACGCCTTGTTGAACCGTTGCAAACTGTAAAAATAGTTTTTGTCCGTCTGGCAAAGGTCAATATCTAAAAATCTACGACGTTCCGCCGGCGATTGTGAAATTATTTTTATCTCGTTGGGGGAAAAGTAGATACAGTTAAGGTACCCCATCAACTCCGCCATTTTTGTGATGGCAACGCTGTTTACGGCAATGCGTTTTTTGCCCTGCGTTTTGATATCGAAGGAAATTTCGCCATCGCCGTAACGACAGTTGTAGTTTACCTTTACAAAGGCGTTTTGTTGTTCCCAGCAAACCAAGTCTTTGTCCTTGTCGGTGCGGGGGGATTTCCCAATACAACACAAATAAACGCTTTCCACAAGATTTGTCTTGCCTTGAGCGTTGTCTCCAACAAAAATATTCAACCCGTCACCCAGCACAACTTTTTGTTGCGCCAAGTTTCGATAGTTGCTAAGTTGTATTTGCGTTACCTTCATTTTTACCCTTTAATCAACAATTTGTCACAAAAACATGCATACGTATCCCATTATTTTGTACAATTTGCGTTTTATGCGACTGTTATTAGCCCACTTGATAGTGCGGATTGTACGCAACAAACAACGGTGGTGCAAACCTTTGCAACTTGCCGTTTTGTCCAACCGCTATTTTATGGGATTACCGTTTTGTTGGATTTTGATTTGTTAGATTTTGTTCGATTGCGTTTTTTGCGATTTAACAATCCAAATTGCACGTCACCAATAATTATACCACAAACCTTGACAACTTTCAACTGTTGATAAAAACATTGTTGCACGGCTTTAGAGCAAAGTTATATCAACGTCAACTATTTATTCAAACTAAGGTCAATTTGCCCGAATTTTGGCTGTTACGCCCCCAAAACGACATATTTCGCAAAAATGTTCAAAAAAGTATTTCAAACCGTTGTACAATTGTTTTATAATATGATATAATTTATATAAATATAAAGGGTGGAAATTTTGCTTGTTACGGTCGCTTTTTGGTGCGATAGCATAGCGACGTTTTTGTGCTTGGTTGCAACGATATCTGCAGTACGTCAAAGTGATAGCATATTAAACCGGTAGCACGCAAACAAATGGCGTATCAAACAGATATTTTATCAAAATGATACCGTATCAAATTGATGCCACGTCAAACTGATAGTGCAACAAATCGAAAGCGTATCAAACTATCGGCGACGTCAACGCAAAAATTTTCAACGATAATTGCAAATTTTAGGGCAACACGCCCACCACATCATTTTAGGAGGTAGAACTATGCCACAAAACAACAACTACGGCGAAGATCAAATTCAGGTTTTGGAAGGTCTGGAACCTGTTCGTAAACGTCCGGGTATGTACATCGGCTCCACCGACGTCAAGGGATTGCACCACTTGGCTGTGGAAATTGTCGATAACTCCATCGACGAAGCGTTGGCAGGCTATTGCAACAACATAGACGTTGTTATCAACGCCGACGGAAGCTTGACCGTTCGTGACGACGGTCGTGGTATTCCCTGCGGTATTCACAAAAAGGAAGGCGTTTCCGCCTTGGAACTTTGTCTAACCAAACTGCACGCCGGCGGTAAATTTGGCGGTGGCGGATACAAAATTTCCGGTGGTTTGCACGGCGTAGGTCTTTCCTGCGTAAACGCCCTGTCCGAGTGGCTTATTGTCGAAGTAGATCAGGACGGACAACATCACTATCAACTGTACAAACGTGGTGTTCCGCAAGACAAGCTAAAAGTTACCGGTCCTGCAACCACAACGGGTACTAAAATCACCTTTATGCCCGACGACCAAATTTTTGAAACTTGCGAGTGGGAATACGAACGCCTCAAGTCTCGTCTGCGCGAAGTTGCCTACCTAAACAAAGGCATCACAATCAACCTGCGTGACGAGCGTGATAGTCGTCAGCGTAACGAATCCTTCTGCTACGAAGGTGGTCTTGCAGAGTTTGTAGAAAACTACAACAAGGCAAAAACAACCATTTTCCAATCGCCGTTGTATATCGACCGTTCCGTAAAGGAAGGCGAAATCGAAATAGCCATCCAGTTTAACGATAGCTACGTCGAAGTTATCCACGCGTATGCAAACAACATCAACACGGAAGAAGGCGGTGCCCACTTGGACGGTTTCAAGGCGGCACTAACCAAGGTGCTTAACGACTACGGTCACAAAATGAACCTTTTGAAGGACAGCGAAAAACTCTCCGGCGAAGATTGTCGCGAAGGTTTGGTGGCAATAATCAGCGTTAAGTTGGAAAATCCCCAATTCGAAGGTCAAACAAAAACAAAACTGGGCAATTCGGAAATGCGTACCGCCGTTACACGCGTCGTTACCGAAGAACTTTCCACTTTCTTGGAAGAAAACCCCAAGGAAGCAAAGGAACTGGTAATGAAATCGGTAGTGGCACAACGTGCACGTGATGCAGCACGCAAAGCACGCGAACTTACACGCAAAGGCGTTTTGGAAAGCGCATCTTTGCCTGGCAAACTTGCCGATTGCTCCGACCGTGACCCCAAAAACTGCGAAATCTACCTTGTCGAAGGTGACTCGGCAGGCGGTACGGCAAAAACCGGTCGCGACCGTCGTTTCCAAGCAATTTTGCCACTGCGCGGTAAAATTTTGAACGTAGAAAAAGCTCGTCTTTCTCGCGCGTTGGAAAACGAAGAAATCAAATCTATGATTACCGCTTTCGGTTGCGGTATGGGTGGCGATTGTGACGTAAGCAAACTGCGTTACGACCGTATCATCTGCATGACCGATGCCGACGTCGACGGTAGCCATATTCGTATTTTGCTTATCACTTTCTTTTTCCGCTTTATGCGTCCACTTATCGAGCAAGGCCACGTGTATATCGCACAACCACCCCTTTATCGTATCACCAAAAACAAGCAAGAGTACTACGCGTTTAGCGACGACGAACGTGACGAAAAACTTGCCGAATTGGGATCTAAGGGCGTGGAAGTATCACGTTACAAGGGACTTGGCGAAATGAATGCCGAACAACTTTGGGAAACAACAATGAACCCTGCAACACGCGTTATGTTGCGTGTTACCATGGAAGACGCAATGGAAGCCGACCAAATCGTATCCTTGCTTATGGGCGACGATCCGGAACTTCGCCGTGAATTTATCGTCGAAAACGCAAAACTCGTAGACGAGTTGGACGTATAGGAGGTAGCATACAATGGCAAAAAAAGATGTCCACGTAAATATTGACTATATCGAGGCGTTAGCCAACACAAAAGTTAAACCCATCAAAATGGAAGACGAAATGAAAAAGTCTTTCATTGCCTATGCAATGGCAGTTAACGTATCGCGTGCTATTCCCGATGTGCGCGACGGTCTAAAACCCGTTCACCGTCGTATTTTGTACGCAATGGGCGAACTAAACCTTTACAACGACAAACCCTACCGCAAATGCGCGCGTATCGTTGGTGACGTTTTGGGTAAGTACCACCCCCACGGTGATAGTGCCGTGTACGAAGCATTGGTACGTTTGGCGCAAGACTTTTCTATCCGTTGTCCGCTTGTAGACGGTCAAGGTAACTTTGGTAGTGTGGATGGCGACCCTGCTGCTGCTCAACGTTACACCGAAGCGCGTTTGTCTAAAATCGCAAGCGAAATGTTGCGCGAAATTGACAAAAACACGGTAGATTTTTACCCCAACTTCGATAACACTCTTATGCAACCTGCAGTGTTGCCCAGCCGTTTCCCCAACTTGTTGGTTAACGGTGCCGACGGTATCGCCGTTGGTATGGCAACAAACATTCCGCCTCACAACCTTTCGGAAGTTATCGACGGTGCAATAGCCGTTATGGAAAACCCCGATATCACCGTAGAAGAATTGATGAGGTATATTCCTGCTCCCGACTACCCCACGGGCGGTATCATGATGGGACGTGTTGGTGTGCGCAACGCCTACAAAACGGGTAAAGGTAGCATTTTGGTGCGTGCCAAAACGGAAATTGAAGAGCACAACGGACGTGAACGCATCATCGTTACCGAATTGCCGTATCAAGTTAACAAATCCAAACTTATCGCAAGCATTGCCGATATGGTCAAGGACAAGCGTATCGAAGGTATTTCTGATATTCGCGACGAATCGGACCGTCACGGTATGCGTATCGTGTTCGAATTAAAACGCGATGCCAATGCACAAGTGGTTTTGAACACGTTGTTCAAACACAGCCAAATGCAAGTTAGCGACGGTATCATTTTGCTGGCACTTGCCGACGGCGAGCCCAAAATTTTGTCGTTGAAAGAAATTTTGGTGTACTACAATGCTCACCAAAAGGAAGTTGTAACACGTCGCACCAAGTACGATTTGGAAAAAGCCGAAGACCGCTACCATATTATCGAAGGTTTGGTTGTCGCTTTGGACAATATCGACCGCGTTATCGCCATTATCAAGGGTAGTGAAGACAGACAAAGTGCACAACAATCGTTGATGGAAGAGTTTGGACTGTCCGAACGTCAAGCCAACGCCATTTTGGAAATGAAGTTGTCCCGTCTTACCCATTTGGAAGTGGAAACGCTACGCAACGAACTGCAGCAACTTGCCGAACTTATTGCCGATTTGAAAGATATTTTGGCAAATCCTGCCCGTATCGAGCAAATCGTCAAGACGGAACTTGGCGAAATCAAAGAAAAGTACGGCACACCACGTCGTACGGAAATTTGCACCGACTACTCGGAAATCGACATCGGCGACCTTATCGAAAAGGAAGACGTTGTAATTTCTATGACGCACCTTGGCTACGTAAAACGTCTGCCCGTTGCGGAATATCGCACGCAAAAACGTGGTGGCAAGGGTGTTACGGCACACAAACCACGCGAAGAAGACTTTGTTACCAATATGTTTATCACCAACACTCACGACGATTTGCTGTTCTTTACAAATCGTGGTAAGGTGTACTGCATCAAGGGTTACGAAGTTCCCGAAGCGGAACGTACCGCCCGTGGCAGAGCAATCGTCAACCTGTTGCAACTGGATAACGGCGAAAAGGTCACCGCAGTTATTCCTCGCAAGGAAGATAGTCGCGGAAACCTTGTTATGGCAACGCGTAACGGTCTTATCAAAAAGACAAATCTCACCGAGTTCGAATCCATCCGCAAAACGGGCAAAATTGCTATTTCCTTGTTGGAAAGCGACGAACTTATCGGCGTAGATATGACAACGGGCTACGACGAAATTATCGTTGCCAGCCACGAAGGTAAATGTATCCGCTTTGCCGAAGAGGACGTTCGCACAATGGGACGCGAAGCGCAAGGCGTAAAATCTATGGATTTGGCAGATGGCGACTACGTTGTAGATATGGCAATCGTTCGCAACGGTTTGGAAGCCGTTACCATTTCCGAAAAGGGCTACGGCAAGCGCAGTGATATGATTGACTACCGCTTGCAATCACGTGCAGGCA
Organism: uncultured Oscillospiraceae bacterium; assembly: GCA_964506035.1. GTDB lineage: Bacteria > Bacillota > Clostridia > Christensenellales > CAG-314 > Fimimonas. The sequence continues at coordinate 13,696 of CAZDLE010000001.1, forward strand.
AAGGTATCAAAGCCGGCGTATTTACAGAAAAAACAGGCAAACTTGTCAGCTTAAAACTTATCGATCCGGAAAACGACCTTATGCTAATTGCCGATAACGGCATTGTAATTCGAATCCGCGCCAAGGATATTTCCAAAATCGGCCGTGATACCATGGGCGTTAAGGTTATGAACATCAAACGTGGCGAAGAAACCAAAGTTGTTTGCGTTTCCGAAAGCCCCGCCGCAGAAGAAATCGACGACGAGACTGCCGACGGAGAATAATAATGATTGACTACAAAAAACATATAGCTAACTTAATCAACGTTTCGTTGGACAAAACGGAACTTGCAAACCTTATCACACCAACTGCGGACGATAGTTTTGGCGACTACGCGTTTCCTTGCTTTAGATTAGCAAAGGAAATGCGTATGTCTCCCGTTATGATTGCACAAAAACTTGCAAGCGAAATTGTTTGCGACGACGTGGTAACAAAAGTGGAAGCGGTAAACGGATATTTGAACTTTTTTGTAAACCGCAATGCTCTTGTTACCGAAGTGCTAAATCAAATCAATTTGCAAGGGGAAAACTACGGCAACAGTACGGAAGGTGCTAACAAAACAATTTGTATCGACTATAGTTCGGTAAACATCTGCAAATCGTTCCACATCGGCCACCTTTCCACTACGGCAATAGGTAGTGCGTTGTACAAACTTTACAACGCTTTGGGCTACAACGTTGTTGGTATCAACCACCTTGGCGACTACGGTACGCAATTTGGCAAAATGATTGTTGCTTTCAAACTTTGGGGCGATCGTGCCACTGCGGAAGAAAAAGGCGTTGCCGAGTTGCAAAGATTGTACGTAAAGTTCCACCAAGAAGAGGAAACTCACCCCGAGCTTACCGATATGGCACGCGAGTGGTTTGTAAAAATCGAAAAGGGCGACCAAGAAGCACAAGAATTGTTCCAGTTCTTCAAAAAAATCACCCTTGCCGACGTTATGGAAATCTACAAACGCCTAAACGTTAACTTTGACAGTTGGAACGGCGAAAGTTTCTTCAATGACAAAATGGAACAACCTTTGCAAATGTTGCGCGACAAAGGATTGGTAACGGTAAACCAAGGCGCGCAAATCGTGGACCTTTCCGCTTACGATATGCCACCTTGCTTGCTTGTTAAAAGTGACGGTAGCAGTTTGTACGCAACACGCGATATTGCTGCTGCAATTTGGCGCAAAAAGGAATACGATTTCGACAAGTGCTTGTACGTTGTTGCATATCAACAAAACTTGCACTTCAAGCAATTTTTCAAAGTGTTGGAACTTGCCGATTTGGACTGGGCAAAGGACCTTGTTCACGTTGCTTACGGTATGGTTAGTTTGGAAGACGGCGCAATGTCCACACGCAAAGGCAACGTCGTGTTGCTAAAGGACGTTTTGGACAAATCAGTTGCCAAAGCTTTGGAAATCATCACCGCCAAAAATCCCGATTTGGACAATCGCGAAAAAGTTGCCGAACAAGTTGGCGTTGGCGCGGTGTTGTTCTCCGCTTTGGAAAACTCCAAAATCAAGGATATCACCTTCACTTTCGACCGCGTGCTAAACTTCGACGGCGAAACGGCACCTTATTTGCAATATACTTGCGCACGTTGTAACTCCATCGTTGCCAAAGCAGGATTGTCGCAAAATGCAAAAATCGCCATTGATAACCGCGCTTTCGACAACATCGAAACCTTGCGTTTGTGCAAATTGTTGCGTTCCTTCCCACAAGTTATCAAAGATGCAGCCTACAAGTACGAACCCAGTTTGCTTTCCGCATTGCTAATTGATATTGCACAAGCGTTCAACCGTTTTTATATCGAACACCGCGTTATTTGCGACGATTTGTCCGTACAAAACGCGCGTCTGCAAGTAGTGCAAGCAACGGCAACCGTTCTCAAAAAGGGACTTGCCCTTCTTGGCATCGAAGCTCCGGAAAAAATGTAAGCCATCTTGTTTGCGTTTGGATGTAAACAAATTTCAACGTCAAAACAACTTTTTCAAAAACGTCTCGTCCGAGGCGTTTTTTTTGCGCATAGCAATTTTTGATCACGTCGCAATTGAACGGCAAATGCAGGCGTTAGCGCGTTTTTCGTCATCCGTTGCAACCGTTTTGTGGGCAAAAGGGCGTTTTGTTGCAATAAAATGTTATATAACGTACTTATTTTGTTGACTACTATTATTGACAATCGGCTGTTTGAGTAGTAAAATATGCCTAAATAACTATTTGATAGAGGTATTATCTAATGAAAAGACTTTTCGGCGTGGTTTTGGCGGTTGTGTTGTGCTTTGCGACGCTGGGCTTTACCGCATGCGTGTCCAACGAAACGAACGAGTTGATTTGGTATGCGGAAGATATGCTAAAATTTTGCGATAAACAAACAATGACGTTCCCTTTTCCCGAAGAAGAAGGTTCTCGAAACGTAAAAATAATTACCGACGTGTACAACGTTGCAGTGCACAATATCGAAGACGATAAAGTAGTAATCAATTATACCGATAATGAAAAAGTAGACGTTACAGAAAATTTCGACGAAACAACGGAAACGGTAACAATCACGCAACAATGCAAAGGCACGCTTTTGTCCGTTAACGTGTTCCTTGGCTTGGTCGTAGGTATTCCGCAAAATTGGACGGATTTCACTTTGGAATTGGACGTTGGCACATCTAATTTGTCTATCGAAAATTCCAAAGCAAAAACAATCAAAATTAACGGCGAGACAAGTAGCGTTAGAATTATCCCTTACGAACAGGCTAACGATTCGATATCTATCGAAACAAAAACAGGCAGTGTAGAGTTTAGCGGTGATACCAACAATTTGCAAGTAGAAGTAGGTGCCGGTTCCGTTGATGTAACAGGACAAATCAACAACTTGCTTGACGTTCAAACAAGCACAGGCACAATCAAACTACACGACACATCCGTAGATAACGTTAAACTTGCCACAAAAACAGGTTCAATCAACGTTGATACTTTTGCTATCGCAACAAAAATGGATTTGTCTACCGAAACCGGTTCGATACAGCTAAACGGCAGTGCCCAAACAATTATCGCACAAACAAACACGGGTTCAATCAATGTGGACGCGCCTACCGTTACCGATTTGCAACTTACCACCAACACAGGTAGTATCAAATTTACAATCGATAACACCCACAAAATCTATGCAAAAAGCAATTCGGGATCTATTCGCGGTACAATCAAAGGCGAAAAATCCTTGTATACAATCAAGGTTACTCAAAGCAGTGGTAGTTGCAATATTCACGACCAAGAAGGCACAAGCGACCGTCAACTAACCGTTAATGCAAACAACGGTAGTATCAACGTGAAGTTCAAATAGTAGTTGTTTGATAATTTGCGACCAAATTAGATTATCACCCATTTTGCAAACGAACAATGTGCGCCAAAAGTCTATTTTTGATTTGCCGTTTATCGAAGTTTATAATCGAATACGGCAAGGGGCATACCGCCAAATCAATCGTTTTGCAAATCAAAAAAACGAACAATACGTCAAAATGTGATTGCGTCAGCGTAAATTTGGACAAAATTGAATAGTACGCAACGTAAAGTTTGCACAAAATTAGTATCAATAAAAATCAAATCACAAGGAGAAAAACAAAATGCAAGTTCTCGACTATATCATCATTGGATGTGCCGTAGTGTCCTTCTTTATAGGTCTGGCAAAAGGCTTTTTGACGCCTATTTTCAACTTGGCAGGCATATTTGTAGTGATGTATGCCGGCGGAGCGTTTTCGGCACAACTGTACGCTTTGTTGGATGGTGTTATCGCCGACGAAAGTACACGCACAATTGCCAGCGCAATCGCATCCATGTTGCTTGTTTGGTTAATTTATTTTTTGATCACTAGTTTGATCGTAAAACTTATCAAAAAAAGCAAAATCTTGGGTGGTGCAAACCGAATTATCGGCGGTGTTTTGGGCATTGCTATCGTGTACGTTATCGTTGCAGTGATCACGGCGTTTATGCATAGCGATAGCGAACTGTTTGCATCCCTTCGCGCAGACTACGGCGAAGCGTACAATCAAAGTTGGGTAGTGCAAAACTTGTTCAAATCCAACCCCATTGGCGAAGGTTTGGTAAATTCCGCCTTCCAAAAACTTATCGAAATGTTCGAAAACTCGATGGTTACACCGTCTGCCCGCTTGGCAATTTAGTCAAATTGGATTTTTGCAACAACTTGGTTCCAATGCGATTTTCGTAACAAAAAACAAAAATTTGCCAACCACGATTTGTAGAATCGTTGATTGCAAAATTATTACACCAATAACTAATTTATCAACAACTTTTCCATTGTGAGGCGGTGACCGTTGTTTCCCAAAATATCAGCGGTCATCACTTTTTTTTGGTTCTATGTCAAATGTTGGAGCAAAATTTCCTACACCCCAGCGTTTTGTATAGAACCACTTTTTTGTTGATAAATATACTATGTCACGAACGGTTATATATTAAAAAATCTAAACAAACAACCGTAACAAAAAGGGAGGTATCACACCGATACTTCCCTTTTTTTATGATTAAATTTGATGTTTTTTAATAGATATGCAAAACCTATTTGCACAATATATCGTCCGTTCGTCACGTCGATATGTTGTGCGCAGACTTTGATTTGTTTGTGAATTTCTATTTGTTGACGGGCGCTTTCTGTTTGCGCAGTGGATTTGCTCGTCTAACGTCACTCATCCGCCTGTTGCATATTTTGTAAACCAAAAAGGCAACCACAGTAGTGCTGACGGTACAAATCGTACTTTTGCGAAAGTCGCACGCTTTCGTTGTAGCCGTTGTGCTTTTTGAAGTCACTGGGCAACCACAACGCGCCTTGTTGCAATTGCAAGCCAATTTGGTTTATCTGTTGACTATTTTTGTATGGCGAAACGGTAAGCGTCGTGCCAAAATAGTCAAAATTGTGACTGTTTGCATAGTCCAACGTGTCGCCCAGTCGCAAACGAAAACACTGTTCACAACGCAATCCTCCTTCCCTTTCCTTTTCGTAGCCTTTTGCCACGGCAAAAAATCTACCGTTATCAAAGGGTTGAACAACCAGTTTTAACGTGTATTTCGATGTAACTTCAAATTGACCGTCGTTAACAACGTCCACCAATTTTTGTACTTCGTCCAGACGTTTTTGCCACTCGTCTTTGTTGGTGATATTGTCGTTAGAGTAGTACAAAGTGACGTCAAACTTGTCTAATACGCGCGTTAGACAGTAGGTTGCACAAGGAGCGCAACAAACGTGCAACAACAGTTTTGCTCCGTCACAAAGGGTATTTTTGATATTTTCAAATGCAACGTCGTAGTTGGTACTCATTGTTTTTCGCGCACTCTAAGTGGCACGCCTACCTTCTCGGCAAGTTTTTTGCACGCTTCCACGTCGGCATAACCGATACTGTCCACCACGGAAAACACAACGTTACCGCCCTTTTGCAAACACAGCGTTGCAAATTCCAGCAGTGCATCAAACGCCTTTTCGCCGTAGATACTTTTGCAGTGTGCTTGATATTTTTTTGCGTTGCACTCGTTTAGAGATATGTTTATCACGTCGCAACTGGTAACGATAACGTCGCTAACGTCCTGCTTGTGGATAAGATTAGCCTGTCCGTTGGTGTTGATGCGCGTTTTTTTGTCGATACAGTGCAAGTAGCTTGCAACTTCGTCCAAGGTGTCAAGGTTGTAGGTCGGCTCGCCAAATCCGCAAAAAACAATTTCGTCGTCGAAGTCGTCCAAGTTGTCGGGCAACTGGTCAAGCACGTCTTGTACGTCCGGCTCGGCGTCAATCCAAAGTTTTTGGTCTTCCATGCCGTCACGCCCCTGACGAATACAAAAATCGCAGTTGTTGGAGCAACGATTTGTCAAGTTGATGTATATTTTGTTTCCAATTGTGTAAACGTAGTTGTTCATATTGTTTATTTTGATTTTTTTGTGATTGATTTCAATCAAATTTGATATTGTTAATGCTAATTTTGTTCAATGCAATCGACGGTTGCTTTGATTGCAACAAAAGGATTTTTTTACAGATTGATACCAAGCGTTTTTGTCAACTTGCCATTGCTTGTTTGCAATTTATCACCAAGCAAATTTGATATAGGCTGATATCAAATATTATTAAAAATCAGTCCGTTATTGATTTGTTTTAGTTGCGATTTTCCGCCAAGCATATTTGTCCAATGTCGCAAAAAATGCCTAACGTATGCATGTTTTTGTGACAAATCACAACTAATCTGCAAGATTTACTGTCAACAAGATGAATTATTTTTTAGATACTGCTCAATTTTGGGGAACATACGCAAGGTGTTTTGGAATACCTGCTCGTTTATTTGCTGTGGTGTTTTGCCTAACGTTTGTGCGATTTTGTCCACGATAAGCGGAATGTTGAAAGGTGTGTTGGTGGTGCCACGCAATGGTACCGGTGTCATATAGGGGGAGTCCGTCTCCGTCAAAATGCGATCGAAGGGTATTGCTTGCAACACTTCTTCCTTTTTGGCATTTTTAAAGGTGATTGCTCCGCCAAAGGCAAAGTAGTGTCCCAGTTTTACGCATTGCTTGGCAAACTCTGCCGATCCGCTGTAACAATGCCACAAAACGTTGTTGTTTAGGTAACGTTTTTGTGCCGTCAAAACATCTAGTGCATCGCCGTAGGCATCACGAATATGCAACGTCAACGGCAAATTTAGTTGGTCGGCAATTTCAATTTGCTGTGCAAACACATCACGCTGAGTTTTGCGGTCACTCAAATCGTAGTAGTAGTCCAAACCGATTTCTCCCACGGCAACAACCTTGGGATTTTTTGCATATTCAAACATCAAACGAATAAAAATGTCGTCAAACTCGTTTGCGGTGTGAGGATGCATGCCCACGGTTGCAAATATTTTGTCGTAGGTGGTGGCAAGATTGTAACTTGCAATCATCCCTTTCAAATCGGCACTGTTGTTGATAACAAAATCCACGTCGTGATTGTCAAAATCGGCAACGATGTTTTCCACCTGTCCGCTAAAACGCTCGTCGTCAAGGTGCAAATGGCTGTCAATCATTATCTTACTTCCTTACCGCTTCCAATGTCCTTTTCCGGTGTGACAAACACAACAGATTTGTCGTCGGCTGCGCACAAAATCATACCGTTGCTTTCCACTCCGCGGATTTTGGCAGGTTTCAAGTTCTTTACAAGCACAACCGTTTTGCCGATTAGATATTCCGGAGTGTAGTATTGTGCAATTCCGCTAACAACTTGACGCACTTCGTCGCCTACTTGCAGTTTAAAGCACAACAATTTGTCACTTTTTGCAACCTTTTCGCAACTAAGCACCGTTGCAGTGCAAAGTTTGATTTTTGCAAAATCGGTAATATCTATAAGTTCTTCGGCGGGTTCCGTTTTGGTTTGTGCTTGCGCTTCGGCAACTTGTTTTGCGTGCAATTCGTCCAAATACTTCAATTCTTTTGCCACGTCGATACGGTCAAACAGGTTTGCACCTTTTGTAACGGCTGTGCCTGCAACAATTCCGCCAAAGGTTGCAATTCCGTCAAAGTTTTCGGGAATGTCCAAACCAAGTTTGCCAAAAATTGTTTTTGCCGTCCTTGGAATAAACGGCAACAACATTGTTGCAGAAAAACGAATACATTCGCACAAAACGTACATCACCGTTGCCAAACGTTCCTTTTCGCCGTTTTTGTTCAACGCCCAAGGCATCGTTTCGTCAATGTACTTGTTTGCACGTTGAATAATCTTAAAGACGTTTGCAAGCGCATCTGGTGCAGAAAGGTTTTCGATATTTTCACGTACCTTTGCAAGAGTGCCTTGGCACAAAGTGATGATTTCCTTGTCCAAATCGGTGTAGCCGGTGGGCGCAGGAACGTTTCCGCCAAAGTATTGCGTTACCATTGCAGTCGTGCGACTAACCAAGTTGCCAAGGTCGTTTACAAGGTCGGTGTTGGTGCGTGTCAAAAGTGCCTCGTTGGTGTAGTTTCCGTCACTACCAAAGGGGATTTCGCGCAACAAAAAGTATCTAATGGGGTCAACACCGTATCTTTCCGCAAGGAAAACGGGGTCTACAATGTTACCCTTAGATTTACTCATCTTGTCGTTGTCGAACAACAACCAGCCGTGTCCGTACACCTTTTTGGGCAATGGCAAATCCAGCGCCATAAGCAAAGCCGGCCAAATAATGGTGTGGAAACGTACAATTTCTTTGCCAACCATGTGCAAATCAGCAGGCCAGTACTTATCAAAATTGCTGTGATCTTCCTGCAGATAGCCAAGGGCTGTGATGTAGTTGGTTAGTGCATCCACCCAAACGTACGCAACGTGTTTTGTGTCGAAAGGCAGTTTTACGCCCCAGTCGAAAGTGGTACGCGAAATGCACAAGTCCTTTAGTCCCGGTTTGATAAAGTTGTTTATCATCTCGTTCATACGCGATTTGGGACTGATAAAATCGGGATGTTCTTCGTAGAATTTGATAAGTCTATCTTGATATTTAGAAAGGCGGAAAAAGTAACTTTCTTCCTTTTCCAGCTTAACTTCTCTGCCACAGTCGGGACATTTTCCGTCCACAAGTTGGCTTTCGGTAAAGAAAGATTCACAAGGTGTGCAGTACCAACCTTCGTAGCTGGATTTGTAAATATCGCCGTTGGCAAGCAACTTTTCGTACACTTTTTGCACTGTTTTTTCGTGATAGTCGTCAGTGGTGCGAATAAATTTGTCGTAGCTGATGTCCAACAACTTCCACAATTCAATTATTTGGTCGTACAATTCGTCCACAAATTGCTTGGGCGTAACACCCTTTGCTTGTGCCTTTTGTTGCACCTTTTGACCATGCTCGTCGGTGCCTGTAAGATAAAACACGTCGTAGCCGTCCATACGCTTAAAACGTGCAATGGCATCGCAAATAATGGTGGTGTAGCAGTGTCCAATGTGGAACTTTCCGCTGGAGTAGTAAATAGGAGTGGTGATGTAGTAGGGTTTTTTCATTTTTACCTCACGTTTCGAAAAAGACGAATGAGCCTTTTTGTGTATTTTTTGATTTGCAATATGGTTTATACCAACAAAAATTCTTATGTTGGTTAGACGTTGCCTATCAAGACGCTATCTAACACGTAACACTTCGGTTTGTTTGGAAACGTTTACGTTGTTGAACAGTCTTTTTGCGTACAAACCAACGTTTTTCTGCAAAAATCAAACGTATTATATATTATATCAACTAAAAGCAATTTTGTAAACTATAACGACCGTCCTAAAAGTAATTTGCAAGGCATACCAAAGGCAAACGGACAATAAACTACCGTATGAATGCAATCTGGACGGCGGTGATTGTGACGTGTTTTGCCATAGTTACCGTAACAAATCCCAACAACGTGCTAACTTTGTGTGTACAAAGTGCAACGCAGGCACTAAACTATTGTTTTCAACTTGTGGCAATCTACGCCCTTTGGCAGGGTGTTTTTTGTGTTGCCGAGCGGTGCAATCTTGTGGAAAAACTATCAAAACTGCTATCAAAACTTAACAATTTTTTGTACGGAAGGGTATCAGAGCAAGCAAACAACTATCTTGCGCTAAATATGGCAAGCAATCTTGTTGGAGTGGGCAACGCTGCAACGCCGTCGGCAATAAGGGCAATTCAACTTATGGAAAACAACGAAACCCTTTCGCGCGGGGGCGCAATGCTGTTTGTTATCAATGCATGCGGAATACAACTTGTGCCCACCACGGTGATAGGTCTGCGCACAACCTTTCAATCACAAAACCCATCCGCCATTTTGTTGCCAACGCTAATTTGCACGATGGTATCCGTGATGGTTGGCGTGCTGTTGGTAAGCTTTGCCTATCCGCTAAAAAAATCGAAGGAAAAGGTTAAATGAGCTACGTCGTTCCGCTGTTGATTGTTGCGTTGTTTGTGTACGCAACGGCAAAAAAGGTAAACGTGTACGACGGTTTTGTAGACGGTGCAAAACAATCGTTGCCAACTGCGGTGGGCGTGTTTCCCTATCTTTTTGCCACCTTTTTGATGGTAAACGCACTGTGCCAAAGCGGTTTAGACAAGGTGGTTGTCGATTTTGTATCACCGCCGTTTCAACTTATCGGCATACCAAAACAAGTGTTAGAACTGTTGCTGATTCGTCCGTTTTCCGGCAGTGGCAGTTTGGCGATACTTTCTAACGTGTACCAAACCTACGGCGTAGACAGTTACGTGGGCAAATGCGCCTCGGTGATAATGGGCAGCAGCGAAACTGTGTTTTACGTTTCGGCGTTGTACTTTTCGCAAACCAAAGTAAAAAGTCTGGGGTGGTCGGTTCCCATCGCGTTGTTTTGCAACTTGCTCGGTGGCGTTTTGGCGTGTCTGCTTTGTAGGTGGACGTAGTATTTTATAAGATTTTTAGCGCGTTTTTGATGTTAATTTGACATTTTATAACTTTTTTACCATCATTTTATAAGATTTTTGCCACTATTTGTAGGTCGATTGTAATTTGTGGATGTTGTAAAAGCCGACAAAGTTTTTGTAATTTTACCAAAATAATTTGTCATTTTGGCATTATCATAGTTGCGCCAACATTGTAAAGTTGAGTTTTTATCACGCAAAGATGCGTTGGAGTAGCTATGAAAAAGCAAAAATTATCTACAAAAATCCTGTTGTTTTACGTTGCATACACTGCAATGGTAGTGTTGTCCGGCAACGTGTTCGACGGGCAATTTGCCTTTGGTTCCTTTGTGGGTGCGTTGTACGTGGGCAACCCGCTACTCGTTAGCCTTATCTACATTGCAAGTAGCGTCACGTTCGGCTTGTCCAGTTTGCTGCAATGTGGTATAAAAACCTGCGTTGTCTTGGCGTGCTGGGCAATACACTACTTTACCAAACGCAAAATCGGCAAGTTCAATCTGCTTTTGTACGTGATGCTTGCCAACGTTTTTTATCTGGTGTACGGTTTTGTGGACTACGGCAACTTGCTCAACAAAATTCTGTACGCTACTTGCGGAGTTGCCTTTGCGTTTGTGTCGTTGTACGTATTTAGAGCGGTATTCGTTAGGGGACTAAACTACCCACCGCAAACGGGCGAGCGCATTTGCATTGCGATTTTTGGAATTGTTGCAATATTTTGCCTATCAAAATTGACCTTCGCAACGCTGGAGGTGGTGTACTTTGTGTTGCCTTTTACGTTGTTGTTTGCCAACAGTTGTTTTGACGAAAAAACCACTTGGACGGCAAGCGTCGTGTGCGGGCTGGGCAACTTGCTTGCCACGGGCAGTTTGCAAGGCATGGCGTTTTGTGTACTTTCCGCCTTGGCGATTGTTACCTTCGGCACCATTTCGAGGTATCTTTCGGCAATAGGAGTGGTGGTTGTGGACGTTGTTTTGAGCTACTTTTTGGGCTTGCACGGAAGTTTCTACGCACTGTTTTTCGCACCGACGTTAACGTCCACCCTTATTTTCGTGGTGATACCAACTTCCGTCTACAAAAAACTAAACGACAGTTTTTGTGGAAGTGTTACCCGATTTGCCACGCAAAGTTTGTCATCAAAACTCACGCAAGATCTAACGCGACGATTGTTCCGTCTGTCGGATATCTTTATGGCAATCAAAAACGCTTTTTATACGTTGTCGGTGGGTAACGTCTCAAGGGAGCAGGTTATGGGTTCCATGGTAAAGCAGTGTTCTCAAACGGTGTGTCAAAGTTGCCAAAACCGCGCATATTGCTGGCGTCAACACCTAACCGTCACCGAAAAGGCGCTTTTGCAACTGTCTCAAGTGGCACTTACCAACGGCAAATGTACCATTTTGGATATCCCACAAACCATTTCCGCCAAGTGCGAAAGAGTGTCTATGCTAATTTCTCAAATCAACGACGTCGCCAATACCCACAAACAATTTGTGGAACAGTCGCAAGACCGTCTAAACTGCAAATTGCTTGTTGCCGACCAAATGGCGGGCGTTTCCAACTTGCTGTTGCAACTTGCCACCGACTACAAAAGCAACGTTACTTTTGACCTTTCCTGCCAACGAGATATCAAAGAAAGCCTTATTTTCCACAACGTGATGTGTTCCGACGTGACTGTGGTAACGCAAGGCGGAATGTTACTGATTGTTGCAACCGTCGCCAAGGACGATTTGGACGAGCACGTAATCGAGCAGTGCGTAGGAATCGTGGTAAAACAGCCCATGGCGGTGCAAAAGGTAGAGCTTACGCAAAACTCTCGCTGGGTAAACGTATATCTGGGAGTAAAACCGCGGTTTTCCTTGTCCTTTGGCGTGGCAACAATTGCCAAATCGGGCAGTGAAATTTCCGCCGATACCCACGGGCAAATCACAACGGACAACGGCAAAAGTATCGTTACCCTTTGCGACGGCATGGGCAGTGGGCAAAAAGCCGAGCAAATGTCTACAACGGTGATTCAACTTGTGGAAAGTTTCTATCGCGCAGGGTTCGATTCCGACACGATTTTGTCCGCCGTAAACGGTTTGCTCACTCAAAGCGGAAACGAAATTTTTTGTGCCGTAGATATGGTTATCGTCGATTTGTACAATGGTTTTGCCGATTTTGTAAAACTGGGCGCGCCGGTGGGATTTGTCAAGTGCGAAAACGTCGTAGAGATGATTCGCGGTAGCAGTTTGCCGCTGGGCGTGCTGGAAGAAATGAAACCGTCCATCACCAAAAAGGCCCTTCGCAGTGGAGATATTATACTGCTTGTTAGCGACGGTGTTGCCGATTGCTACAAGGATGCAACCGTGTTTGCGGAAATATTCCACAACGTAACCTACACCGCGCCACAAAGCATTGCCGAAACCTTGCTTGCCAAAACGCTAAAACAGTGCAACAACACCCCTCCCGACGATATGACCGTTATCGTTGCCAAAGTGGTGTAGATGTACAAAATTTTTAGTACGTATGTGCAAAATTGATACATTGTGTAATTTTTTGTGACAAAAAACGTGGGTGCAACGTATATTATGTTATCAAAGGAGATGTTGTGGACTACGTTTTGGAACCATCCGTCAAGGTGGGCAACAACGTAACAATCGAGCCGTTTGCCGTGGTAAAAGGCAACACAATTTTGGACGACGGTTGCGTTGTTGGCAGTTTTTGTTATCTGGTGGATGCCGTTATCGGCGCAAACACCGTTGTAAAATCGTCGCGAATCGAGTGCAGTCAAGTGGGTGCAAATTGCACCGTTGGACCTAACGCGCACTTGCGAAGCAATTCCGTTGTGGGCAACAACTGTAGGGTGGGCAACTTTGTAGAAATCAAAAACAGTACCCTGTGTAACGGCGTAAAAGCCAGCCATCTTGCCTACGTTGGTGATGCCTTTGTGGGCGAAAACACAAACATTGGTTGCGGTGTTATTTTCGTTAACTACGACGGCAAACAAAAGCACAAAACCACCGTTGGCAAAAACTGTTTTATCGGGTGCAACACCAACTTGGTTGCTCCGCTAACGGTGGGCGACAACTGTTTTGTTGCCTGCGGTACCACGGTAGATAAGGATGTTCCTTGCGGAAGTTTTGGCATAGGTCGAAGCTATCTCGTGCTAAAGGAGGGCAGAGCAATCCGCTATCTTAAAAAACCCGCCGAGTAACGTTTTTTTTGTTGCCTACTGATGTAAAAAATGATACAATGGTGCTATCAATCAAAAGGAAGTATCACCTATGAAACTGATGATAGCAAGCGATATTCACGGCTCGGCGCACTTTTGCCAACAACTTGTAGAGCGTTTTCACGACGAAAACCCCACAAAACTTGTGCTACTTGGCGATATTTTGTATCACGGACCACGCAACGCACTGCCACAGGGCTACGATCCGCAAACAGTTGCGCAAATGCTAAACGAAATTGCACAAAACGTCATTTGGGTGCAGGGTAACTGTGATGCCGATATCGACCAAATGTTGCTCAACTTCCCCGTTGCGCAAAATTCCATCCTTTTTGTGGACGGTCGCACAATTTTCGCCTCCCACGGACACGTTTTCAATATGCAAAATCCCCCCGCCTTGGCAAGTGGCGACGTTCTTCTCAACGGACATTTTCACGTGCCCACTGCGGAAGTTTTTGGCGACGACAACCTGTACGTAAACTGCGGTTCGGTGTCCATTCCCAAGCAAAATTCGCCACATTGCTACCTTGTTTTACAAAATGGCACCTTCACTTGGAAAGATTTGCAAGGCAACCCCTTCAAAACGCACAAAATGTAGTTTTGTGTGGACGATTTTAGATAAAACCCACAAAACCGAAACTTCCACCATTTTGAAATTTACAAATCGATTTTCGATATCGAGAATCAAAAAACTATATATTTTTATTAAACTTGTATAATGCAATATGCCTATCGTAGGGCGGTGATCGCTTTTGCCGACATACAACCAGTGATGTTGCAACTTGTACTTGCTAAAAAATATAGAATGAGCACGTCTATGGTTTTATGGCGTTACAAACTGATTTTCAATACCAATATTTTTCAACAAAAAAATGCCTTGGATTTGTTCCAAAGCATTTTTCTTTTTGTCGATTTTCAATCAAAAATCATTACGTTTTTTGCAAATTCATGCCGTAGTCGTGCAAACGCAATTTTTGTGCGATAACGCAGACGTTTGACTGTTGTTTTTATCATCAATCGTATTTTAATTTGCGTTTTTTGCAACAAATCGTGCTGTAGTCGTGCGGTAAAGTGTACTTTTGCACAATTACCTAATTTACGTTTTTTTCACAACGTATTGCATTTTTTGTGACATTTGCCAACAAATTATTCCGCTGTGTTAAACGTGATTGTGATTGTTGCGCCAGTTGCCGTAACGCTATCAAAGCTGATATCAAAGTTTACCAACTTGCCGTCGTGACGGGTGTAGTTTGGTTGAATTTCGCTAAATACGTCGCCTGTTTGCCACAAATCCTCTGCCGACGCATACGCTGTGCCATCGTACAAGTCACTTTCAAAATTCTCGTCGCCGTCCGCTTCCACAAGTTTGATTAGTGGATCTTTCGATACGGAGTTGTTGTTGTCGGTAAAGGATCCGTAGGTATTTTCGTTGTAAGGATTGTCGATTGTAGAGTCTACGTGGTAGATTCGTGCACCAAAGTTTGCACCGATGCGAGAGTCGCTGTCGTAGTAAAGCAAGCTGTTGTCTACACCTGCATGCAATGCGTTTAGTCCCGTTGCGGTGTACAAGTCGATAAGCAAATACTCGCTAAAATACGTGCCGTTGTAGTCCAACAAAACCATTATAAACTCTCCGCTGCTTTCAAACGAGCTGATTGTTATAGTGGTAGTGGATGTAATAACGGTGGGTTTTACCCAACCAAGCATAAGCTTGGAATACGGATTGTGGTCGCCAACGGTGTAGTCCATCATGTCAGCTCCGCCCAAACCTTGATTGCTACCCATGTCTTCGTTGTAGTCGTAGTAGTCGTCCAAGCCGAGCATGTGACCTGTTTCGTGGATGTAAGTCGATGCATTGAGTTTAAGTCCTGCAATAGGCGAATTGTAGTTATCTTCCTCGCTTGTTTCGATACTTTCGTACATAAAGTCTACGCTTGCAAACAAGTATCTGTATGCATACAAACCATCATATTTGGTGTCGCTTTCAATGCCGTAAACGTATGCCCAGTAGTAATCTCCGTCGCCGTAGTCGATAGGTGCACTGTAAATAACGTAAACGCCATCGATATATCCATCGTTATCGTAGTCGTAGTTGGAAAAATCGAATCCGCGTGCATCCAACATATCTAATGCTAAGCTAACAATGTTGCCACCGTCGGATTGTTGATCTTCGTAGTAACTGTAATTGTTCGGAAGCGTTATTTTGTCAGTAATGTCAAACGTCATTGTTAACTTACCGTAAGATGATGCGTTGTAGTAACTTGAAACGCTTTCCCAACCGGTGTTGGCTTTGTTGTTGAACACGCTTTCAAGGTCGATCAATTCTTTGGCATCAAACTTGTCGTCGGAAAATTCTACGGGGATAACTAAAACGTTGTACTTGCCTTGCGAACTCAGTCCGTCCGAAACAGCTTCGCCATATTCTTGTTTGTTGTAATTTTTTATTGCATCAAACAAAATGTCATCGTAATCTTCGTGATTGCTTGCGTCGTAAGATTGGCTGGGCATTGTTTCCGTTGGTGTGGAACCTGCTCCCGTTGCGGAAAGAGTGATAGATTGAATGTACGTAGATCCAATTCCGTTTCCGCTGGATACAGAAGGCACAATTTCAATTGTTACCGTTCCGCTAACTGCCGTAGTAGTGCTAAAGGTAAATGCGCTGTTCTCGACGCTTACAAAAGTAGCCCCATCTTTGCCATCGCACGTAAACACAGTGCCGCCAACTTTTACTTTTATTGTGGAACTCTTACTTTTGTTTTCAGAAACAACCACGGTAACAGAAGCAACGTTGTTTACGGTTGTTGTGGATGTTAGCGTAACGTTTCCGTTCGTTTTATTGAAGAAAATACCACGATCTTTGCCGGAACTGTCCCAACCATTGGCAATGCTACTTGCAGTAAATGCAACGTCGCCCGTGCTGTTGAGTGTTGTGGAGCCTGTGGAATCTTGGAATGTAACAACGATATCTTTTTGAGTTTCGCTACCTGTAGAATCACCGCCAGTAGAATCACCGCCAGTTGTGTCTCCACCAGTGCTTCCACCGGTCGAATCTCCACCAGTCGAATCTCCACCAGTTGTGTCTCCTCCGGTCGAACCGCCTGTGGTCGTAAATACTTCGATGGACAAAATGCGTACTTGGCTTGCAACCGATGCGGAAACAAACTTGTCTGTTGTGCTTTCAAACGTGATTGTTACAACCGTTCCCTCACGTGTGATGGTTGCTCCGTTAACGGTCATATCGTCAAAACCGGAGTAGTAGGTGGAACCGCCCGATTCATGGTCGTCACAGTTGATAACGATTTTTGTCATCTTGGGGTATTCAACCGTTACAGTTGCACCCTTGTAAACACGTGCAGCGTAGCCTTCGGCAGTTTTATCTATAAGGTCGCTTGAAGCAGCTGCCTTGTCGATAATAACCTTCAAATTGCCTTTGGCAAATGCAAGCTTATCGGCAGAAGCGCTAACTTTGTTGTCGGCAGAGGTAAGGTCGATTGTTTCGTGTGTGCCTACAGAATCCCCACCAGTACTTCCACCGGTCGAATCACCACCGGTCGAACTTCCTGCTTTAACGGAAATGACGATAGACGTTGTAACGTTTTGATAGGTGCAGGTAACAACAAACATACCTTCCTTTGTCAAATCCGCATCGGGTGCGCTAATCATTGCGTCAGTCACAGCAACGGTGGAACCATCCGAACCGGTAATTGTAAAGTAGGTTTTGTAGTCTACCGTATCACCAACGGTTACTGTGTAGGTCTCTTTTTCGCTGGTGATGGTGTACGTTGTTAGCGTTGGAATCAAATCGCACGCGGTAAATACGCACGCAACACACAACAACATCAGCAATACGATGGCTAATTTTTTCATTTGTTACACTCCTTTGATTTGTCGGGATGCTCAAAAACACGTTTTTGTGGCGCAGACGTGGCAAAAATCTGTTTTGACGTCTACGCAACGCATCTTTTGTGCAAACCCGCAAGATAAATCCACAAACTATTATACTGTAAAATTTTTTTGATGTCAATAATTAGCAAAAACATTGATATTGATACTTTAGTATCAAAATATAGAATTTTGTCTATGCTTGCAAATTTTTGCGACGGCTCAACGTGCCCATTTTTGCCCATTTTTGCAAATTTGTCATTTTGCTTGAATAATTGTCAAAATTGATGTATAATATCTTTAACCAAATAGCTTGCAGGTTGCGTGAAATAATCGCATTTGTGGGGGAACAATGTGCAAATCATTGACAGTCCCGCTACGGTAAGGCACAGCCAAGTCCGAATGCCCAACTGCAACGGTTTTCGAGTGGTCTTCGATGCAAAGATTCAACTCTTTTTTGCCACGCAAAATTGACGGTTTCTTTGCGGTGGCATTTTTTTATTTTGCCATCTCAAAGTTGCTTGTTTGCACGTTTTTGTGACGATTTGTGATAAAATTTGCAATACTCCAATGCAGTTTGCTACAACAAGCGTAACTCACCACTAACGTGCAGATTTGTTATAATGGACGTGATCAATCCTTTGAAAATTCGTGCAAATTACGTCGCAAAAGGACGTTGCAAAACAAAAAAACGTATGCCGTATCGAAACAATCGGCGTTGCGTTGCAAATCGTGTTGACCTTGCCGTTAAGGATTGCCCCAAAACCTTTGGTAAAATATTAACAGAGAGGTAAAAACATGAAACTCACAAAAAGACTTTTAACACTTGTCTTGGCGTTAGTACTTGTTTTCTCCGTTTTTACACTGGTAGCTTGCGCGGACAAGCCAACAGTTCAAGAGGTTACTGGTCTAACTTTGCCTACTTTAGCAGATAATCAAGTTGCGGTAATCATCAAAAACGGCGAAAATAACTACACCAACTACGTTGCACCCATCAACGACGAAATGAAAAATGTCGAAGACGTTTTGAATTATCTTGCAGAAGAAATAGATTTATATCTTGATTGGCAAGATACTGAATATGGCAAATTTCTTAACGGAATTGGCGGTGCAATACCAAAGCAAACTAACGAATTTGTTTCCTTCTACACAAGCGTTGATGCCGACAAAGGCAATTGGGCAGGCGTTACCGGTTACACCATTGGCGACGTAGAAATCGTATCTGCACAAGTGGGAGTATCTTCCGCCAAAGTGGAAAGCGGTGCTGTTTACTACTTTGAAATAGACGCTTTTTAATTACACCAAACTACCCGTTAACGGCAACAAAAACGGTAGTTAAACTGCACTTTTCGTAAAATGAAAACAAAAAATCGCACAATGTACATCGTTATAACGGCAATGTTTTCCGCATTGTTGGTTGGTGGCAAACAGGCGTTGGCTGCAATACCCAACGTGGAAGTCGTTACCATACTTATTGCTCTTTGCGCCTACGTTTGGGGGCTTGGGGTTTGTTTGCCTGCCGTTTTTGTTTTTATTGCATGCGACATTGCAATCTACGGCGTACAAACGTGGGTTATCAGCTACGTCATCCATTGGAACGTCGTTGCTATTGCATTTTGGTTGTTATCAAAAATCAAAACGGGCAAGGTGCTAACGGCGGTGTTGGCAACTGCCACGGCAACAATTCTAACTGCAACGTTTGGTGTGCTAACCAGTTTTGTTGACGTTTGTATAGGCTACGTTGGTGGCGAAGGGTTCT
Organism: uncultured Oscillospiraceae bacterium; assembly: GCA_964506035.1. Classification (GTDB taxonomy): domain Bacteria; phylum Bacillota; class Clostridia; order Christensenellales; family CAG-314; genus Fimimonas. Next base: position 32,941 of record CAZDLE010000001.1, read on the forward strand.
TTTTTGATTGGCACAACGTTGCACAACGGTTCGTTGCAATGTACGTTGCAGGCATTGCATTTTACGTCACCCACGTAGTGTGCAATTTTTCGTTGTTTGCCGTTGCATTTTTGCCGCTGCAAAAAATCAATCAAAAGGCAAAACTGCGACTTTTTGACCATCAAAACGATATATAACTACTTATAACAAAAAGAATAACATTGTTTTGTTGACAAAAATTCGTATCTGCTTTATACTTGTAAACGCAATCCAAGTGGTTGCGTTTTTGCATATAACTACGGTAATTTTTACATTTGGAGATATAACTATGGCAGAAAAACAATTTGTTAGAGACGTTGCCGACATCAACGAAAACTTCCCCCAATGGTACACCGACGTGGTACTAAAAACTCAACTTGTGGACTACGGCCCCGTTAAAGGCACGATGGTAATCCGCCCTTATGGTTATGCCATTTGGGAAAACATCCAAAAGGAACTTGACGCACGCTTTAAGGCTACGGGACATCAAAACTGCTATTTTCCGCTGTTTATTCCCCACAGTTTGTTACTAAAGGAAGCAGAGCACGTCGAAGGTTTTGCGCCGGAAGTTGCAATGGTGCACGTTGCCGGTGGCGAAAAACTCGCCGAACCGTTGGTTGTTCGTCCCACAAGTGAAACAATCTTTTGCCACATGTTTTCCAAGTGGATCAACAGCTATCGTGACTTGCCCCTAAAACTCAACCAATGGGCAAACGTCGTTCGTTGGGAAAAAACGACACGTCCGTTTTTGCGCACAAGCGAATTTTTGTGGCAGGAAGGTCACACAATCCACGCCACCCGTGAGGAATCTTTCAAGGAAACTATCGACATGTTGCACTTGTATCAAGATTTTGCTCGCGAAGTACTTGCAATGCCCACTTTTATTGGACAAAAAAGCGAAAAGGAAAAGTTTGCCGGTGCAGAAGCTACCTACGGTATGGAAGCAATGATGTTGGATGGCAAATCGTTGCAAGCAGGCACAACCCACCACTTTGGACAAAAGTTTAGCAAGGCTTACGACATCACCTTTTTAGACAAGGATTCCACCCACAAACACGTTTGGCAATCCAGCTGGGGCGTATCTACTCGTCTTATCGGCGCAATTATCATGGCACACGGCGATCAACGTGGTCTTGTGTTGCCACCTCGCATTGCACCCATCCAAGTTGTGGTAATCCCCGTTGCCGCACACAAAGCGGGCGTTATCGAAAAGGCTACGGAAGTTGCAAATCAACTTAAACAAGCAGGTTTGCGCGTAGAATTGGACGTTCGCGACCAATCTCCCGGATGGAAATTTAACGAGTGGGAAATGAAAGGTGTTCCCGTTCGTTTGGAAATCGGTCCACGCGATATCGAAAACGGAGTTGCAACCTATTCGCGCCGTGATACCTGCACCAAAGATACAATGGCGTTGGACAACGTTGCACAAACGGTTAGCGCATTGTTGGAGGAAATCCAAACGGCAATGTACAACAAATCGTTGGCATTCCGCGATAGTCACGTAAAATACGCTCACAACATGGACGAACTTGGTCAAATTTTGGACGACAAATGTTTTGCAAAGGTGGTTTGGGATCAAGATGCCGATTGCGAAGCAATGTTCAAGGAAAAATTCCAAGCAACGGTACGTGTAATGCTGGACGAAGAACCCTTCCAAGACGTTTGCACCTGCTGTGGCAAAAAAGGCAACAACCTTCGCGTTGCCATCGTCGCCCGTGCATACTAATTAAAATAACAAACCAAAACTCTCAAGCACCCCTTGGGAGTTTTTTTGATAACTGTAGCCAAATGAGTTAACAAATCAATGTTTATAGAAGTGTACGTGTGTTTTAGCGGACGAACATCTATAAAGACAATTTGGTTTTCCGTTCAATCTTCGTCACAAATACAACAATATCAACAATCCAAAACTCTCAAGCACCCTTGTGGGGGGGATTTAATGGAAGTCGTTTGTTATAGCAATGGCAATGGTGCGTTTGCAGGGGTTCGATTTTGGCAAAATTCGTGCAGTGTTGACAAGTTTTTGACGGCAATCTACATCAAAAAACTTGACTATTTGCGTAAAATCTATATAATGTACTTGTATGATTTTTCATAAAAAATTTTTGAAAAGGAGAAATTAAAAATGAAAAAAATTCTTGTTATTGCTCTTGCAGTAGTAATGTTGGTTTCCGTTTTTGCTCTTACAGCTTGCGGTACCGAAACTTACACAGGCGAATGTCACTATGCAAATAAGTATGATGCTACTAAGTCCGACTATGGTGTAAAAGTTGACGTTGCAGTTAGCGGTGGCGTTATCAAATCCGTAAAACTTTACACAGACGAAGAAACCGGTTGGACAAGAACAACCTCATCTTGGGATGGATATGCTGATGCTGAAGCTGCTTACGAAGAATATCTTGGAAGATTTGTAGGTAAAACAGTTGAAGAAGTTAAAGCTATCGTTGCTACAGCAACTGCTGAATCTCAAACTGTTACAACAGAAGGTTGGACAATTGCCGGTGCAACTCAATCTTCCGCTCGTATTATCGTTGCAATCCAAAACGCTCTTGCAAAAATCAAGTAATTTGGATACTCAACACAATCACAAACAACAAGGCATTTCAATCCTTGACCGTCCGCTTCCACCACTGCGGAGTACTCAACACAATCACAAACAACAAGGCATTTCAATGTGAAATGCCTTTCGTTTTGCAATTTTTTTGTTGCGTTTTGCGATACCAACGTTTTGTTCAATCAAAACCGTGTTTAATGGTTGTAAGGGCGACTTGATGTTATCGTGTGGATATTCTTTGTAAACACAATATAATTTTCGATTTTGCAACGTCAAACTGCTTTGTACGAATATATCACTTATTAAACCAAGTTTATTGTTGCCAAATTTAAGGTATGTGTGGTAAAATAGTGTAGCAAAAAAACGCAGTACGTCGGCAAATAATCGTGATTTGCGTTGCAATCAATCAAAATGGCAACCAAAAATCACTTTTTTGACGTTCACAAATCTACACTGCAAAATTCGACTTCTACTGTTTGAAAGGGGCGGATTTTTATCAATTTTGCCCTGCGCAAACGTTGCTATTTGCAATCAATCAAAACACATAAGGAGCGGTTTTTCCACCGCAACTATTGCAATCACTCAAAACTCAACTATAAGGTCTCAATGAAAAAACTTCTTTTAACAATTTTGATAGTCGTTTTGTGTTGCTCTACGCTTGCCACCTGTTGTGCGAGCGCTTTTGCCGACCAAACTTCGCAAAATCAAAGCAGTTTTTGGGTTGAGGACGAAACAGGCGGTTTTTACGTCCGCTCAATTTTGAATAAAGATAATCAGCCCTACGGTGTGGAGTTTTCCAAAAGCTACTTTGGCACAGGCGATATTCCCGTTACGGTGCAAATCTACTCCGGCGGTACGCTTGACCTAAATTTTTGGATAGGCGCAAACAGCCTAACGGATGACCAAATCGCAACACGCAACAAAGTTGTGGAGATTTTTTCTTGGATTGATGACACAATCAAACACGTGGACGGTATTGCTAACACGCAATATGCCGATTCGGACGTCTACAAATATAACCAAGCGGAATATGGCGCAAGGTTGCAAATCGACTTGGATACCTATCAAATGTTGACCATTGCACAGCAGATGTACACGCTAACAAACGGTGCGTTTAATCCTGCAACCTATCGTTTGGTGGATTTGTGGGGATTTTCCAGCAGAATTTTTTCCAACGGAAATTTCTGTTTACCGTACGACCGTCAAATAACTGCGGAACAATTTTTCACAACGGGCTATCCTTTGCCCGATCAAAAATATATCACGGCATTTAGCGACCCAAGTTTTACCGATTTTTCCCCAACGGCGGTGGAACTTAGCAAAGAAGAAACGGAAAGCGAAACAAAATACTACGTCACAAAAAAGGTTCAACCGCAAGTTTTGGATGGCGTAACCTATCAGCAATGGCTGGATTTGGGCGGTGTTGCCAAAGGCTACGTTGTGGATTTGATCAAGCAGTATCTTGCGCAACAACACGTAACATGTTACTCCGTAGATGCCGGCAGCAGCAGTCAAACCTACGGCTGCAATGCAAACGGTGGTTCGTGGGAAATGCACATTCTAAACCCCTTTGACGATTTGGTGTGGATTTTTCCGCAAATCGCAACGCTTTTGGGAATTGATTCCACCAACAAATCTGTTTCCACCAGTGGACAGTACGTCCGCAAATACGTCACAAACGGTATCGAATACGCACATATTATCGACGGAACGCGTGGTGCACCTGCTCAAACGGGCATAAAATCCATCACGTTGACCTTCCCGGACGATAACGGTGCCAATTTTTGGGCATGCAAAGCCGATTGTCTTTCTACTGCGCTAACAGTGACGGGACGTGACGGTATCGTGGACTTTTTTAACGGTGATTTTTGCAAAGATAACAACGTGGACGTTGTTGCTATGTACCAATCGGTGGACGGTAGCAAGCAGATACTTTCCAACGTGGAACAAAGCAAATTGACCTATCAAGCGGAGGAACTGGGCGCGTTCAGTTGGAACTGCAAACAGGTGGACGGCGTTTGGCAGTACGACGCTAACGCTTTGCTGATTGAACCCCACCAAACAAGTTACACTTGGGTGCTTGTTGTTATCGCAGTTGTGGTGGTGGCGTTGTTTGGTTTAGTTGTGGTTGCACGCTACACAATCCACAAGCAAAAATTCGCTCAAAACATACAAAACGCCAAAAAGGACAAGTTTTTTAAGCCCATCGACGTTATGGTCTACTTGGCGGTCGCGCTGGTAATCGTGATACTGTTTTCGGTGTTTTTCGGCAGTGATAATGGTACAAACCAAAAAATAAACGTAGTTACCATTGTGGATTTGCAAAACAATCAAACGCTGTTTGTGTACAATTTGCAACGCAACGAGTACGAGATAACCCAAGATACCTCGTGGCAAGTAACTGTTACGCAAACGGAAAATGGCATTGTAGTGCTATTGGAAAACACACTGGACGACGAACAACGTTTTAACCAACTAACAATCACGCGCGGACAAGCTCCCACTGTCAAAATGACAGATTCCCTTTGCGGATTTCACCAAGATTGCGTTCGTAACTTTGGCAAACTTACAACGGCTTCGCAAACCATTGTTTGTAGCCCCAACTACCTAAAAATTGTTACCGCCTAAACACACGGATAACACAGCAAACAACTTGCATTTGATTGCAAACTGCACAAAAGTTACCATTTAACTACACAAAACAGGTACTTCAATTACACAAAATCGACAATTTTTAATAAAATTGCAAGATAAAAACAATCTCGAAAAACATCTAAACTAAACCTGAACAACAAAGATTATTGTAGATAAAAGTATCAAATTTTCGCTATCTAACTTATCGCAGTTCAACATAGCGCAACTATGTTATGACGTAACGTATAAGTTACTTGCAGTAATCACAATACTCGCAAACGTAAAACTACGCAAGGAACAATTTTCAATGCCAATGCTCAACACAAAAACTAAATATTTCAACGCGAAACGTGTTGCAACGTTGTCGGTGTTGTGCGCCATGGGACTTATCATGTTTATGGTAGAAAGTCTGTTCCCTCCATTGTTTTTGCCGGGCGCAAAAATGGGTTTGTCCAACATCTTTTCGCTACTAACGTTGTACCTGCTTGGTCCAATCGACGCTTTGGTAGTGGTTGTTGTTCGCACCGTTTTGGGCAGTTTGTTTGGCGGCGGCATTTCCACGCTTATGTACAGCTTAACTGCAGGTATTGTTTCGGTTGTGATATCATCCTTTTTGGTAGAGTTTGTATACCCAAACGTTAGCATTGTTGCCATATCGGTGGTGTCGGCAATTTGTCACAACGTCACGCAAAACGTTGTTTTTTGTCTTATCAGCAACACTCCGGAAATGTTTTCCTACATGCCGTGGCTGGCAATGGTGGGCATTTTGGCAGGGCTCGTTGTGGGATTTGCCGTCAACTTGATTTTGCGCGCATTGCCCAACCGATTTGTTTTTGCACTGTCGCCAACAACCACGGACGTTGCTTCAGCAAAACAACCTGTCGATATTCACGGCGAAAACTAACGTCCCTGCAAACATCCTAAAATCAAAAACAATTTCAATCAAAATTGGAACTTAGCATGAAAAACATTCTTATTTTTAACGATATTTCCGCACTGGGCAACTGCTCGATGGCGGTAAATTTGCCGGTGCTAACCCACCTTGGACACAACTGCATCCCCATCGTCACTGCACACTATTCGGCGCAAACGGGCTTTGAAAACTACCACGTCTTGCCTAACGCCAACGTTGGAGTTTTTGTGCAAGACGTGTTTCAGCATGCTCATCCTGATGCTTTCTACGTTGGTTTTTGCCAAAATGCGCAAACTCTTGCCAACGTTACTTCTGTGGTGCAAAACGTGCAAAACGCCTTTGTTTTGGTGGACCCCATCATGGGAGACAACGGCAAGTTATACCCCGTTTTTGACGAAACCTACCTGTTCGAAATGAAAAAAGCCGTGAAAAATGCCGACGTTATCACCCCCAACCTAACGGAGGCTTGTTTGCTTGCAGACGTTGACTACAACAATGTGACGTCTCACCAAACCGAAACTACTTTTTTGGCAACCGTAGGCGGATTTTTTGCCGATTTTCTCACAAAAACGGGTGCAAAAAGTGCCGTGATAACAGGCGTGCCTTGTGGCGATTTGATTGGCAACGTGGTGCTGACTTGCGACGGTATTAGATACGTCACCAACACTCGCGCGCAAACCAATTTTTCCGGAACGGGCGATTTGTTTAGCTCCGTTGTGCTTGGCGAACTGCTCAACTCTCGCAGTTTGTTGCAAGCAACGCAAATTTCCGCAAGTTTCGTAGGCAACTGCGCCCACCAAACGCAACGCACCGACCGCCGTTTTGGTGTGGACTTTGCCACCTTTCTACCCACGCTAAAATAGTGGATTTTGCAACGATCAACAACGATAATAGTGTGCAACGGTAAACCGCTAACTGATTATAATTAGAATAGTGTCAAAAAAGCACTGTTAAATTTTGCTAAATTGTACAATTTTAAAAAAGTTTTTGCATTTATTTTAATCAACAACATCTTTCAACAAAAAAAGACTTTGGATTTTTCCAAAGTCTTTTTGCGTTGCGTGTTATTTATGTTTTTACTACTCAAATCATAGTTACATCGAATAGTTTTTAAAATAGTTTTGTATCAAAACGATAGGGGTACCTTTGTCGCCACTGCCACTGGTAAGGTCGGCAAGGCTGGCAAGTAGGTCGGTTATTCTGCGTGGTGTTGTGCCTTGGCTAAGCATGTTGTTTACAAGGTTGCTTTGCTTTTGCGCAATCATCTTTTTTAGTTCCATTTCCGCTTGCTCGCGGTCAAGACCTGCAAGTTTGTTGTCGGCAACGTACTTCAATTTGATTTCGTTAGGAGTTCCAACAAGCCCGCTTGTGTATGCAGGTGAGCAAACAGGATCGGCAAGTTCCCAAATTCCGCCAACGGGATCCTTAAACGCACCGTCACCGTACACCATGCACTCTAACTTTTTGCCCGTCTTTTCAAAGATGAGTTGTTGGATTTTCAGCACGAACGCTTCGCAATCACGCGGGAACAGTTTTACCGAGTTTTCCGTGGCGAGGTTGCTGCCCAAAATGCCGTAGTCGCTGTTAAAACCGGAACCGTCTACCGATTTTGTCATAAATTCGTCCAACGAGCATACCTTTTTTGCGCCCGCTTTTAGCAAAATCGCCTTTGTTTGCTTGCGCGTGTGGATATCCGCATTGATAACGTACTTGGTGTGATTTAAAATTTCGCAAGGATTGTTCGCCAAAATAACTTGGCAGTTGCCAATTTCTTGATAGTAGTTGATGTAGTCCACACCGGTAAACACGTGCTTTACGTCGCCGAAGGTTTCGTGGAACTGTTCCGCAGTAAACACGTCGGTGTAGGGGTTTACACCCTTTTCCATAAGTTGCTCGGTGGTAACGAAACTGTTGCCCACTTCGTCGCTTGGGTAAGATAGTTGTACAATCAGCTTTTTAACTCCCATGCTAATTGCCTTTAGCAACATGGAAAATCTGTTTCGTGAAAGTATCGGCATAACAAGACCGACCGTTTCGTCGCCAAATTTTTCGTGAACATCCTTTGCAATTTGCTCCAGCGTTGCATAGTTGCCTTGCGCCCTGCCCAAAACGGCTTCGGTAACGGCAACAACGTCCTTGTCGTGCAGTTCAAATCCACCGCCAACCGACGCATTAACAACGCAATCGGCAACGATTTGTGCAAGGTCGTCTCCCCGTTTGATGATTGGCGCACGTATTCCGCGAGATATTGTTCCTTGGTAGTCCATAGTAGTACCCCCAAAACATAATATTTTTTACAAGTAGATTTTACACCTTTTGGCATATTTAGTCAATAAATCTAAGCGGGTACAATCACTCATTTTTCGATAAAACCACAAGTGCGAAAAGGACAAATCCGCAAAAGTTAAGCGGATTGACATAACAATAAATATAATGATAGACAGTGAGCAATAAGCGGATTGCAAAACAGCCACCACGTAAAGGAAATTGAACGGAAACAAAGTACTGCAAATTGATATACTATGTCAAAATGGAATACTAAAACTGCCGATAATATTCAAAATTCGCACAGCCTATCAACAAAAACGGACGTAAACTCTGCTACGTCCGTTAGATTTTTATAGATGTTTGATTATTGCGCCAACTTGCAAAAAGTCAAATAGATGTTTGATTGTTGCGCCAACTTGCAAAAAAGTCAATTTGTAGCACGTTAGAAATTACAGTTTTAGCCTTTCGTCGCATTTGGGCATATAGTTAACACGCAAATAAAACTCGTCAAATAGTGCAAAACTGATATCTAAGCAACACAAAAGTCGATATTAAAGCTCAAGTTGTCCAAAACCGTTGCAAATTTCAACTAATCGTCGGCTCCGCCAAGCATTTCCATTTTGTCTTTGGGCTGCTCCGGTTTGCTGTCGCCGTGTTTAACAAACAACATGGTAACAAATGCCAATCCCACAAATATTGCCGCATAGGGGAACAGTATCGACATGGTGCCAAAGGTGTCCATCAAAAAGCCGGAAAGTATCGGGGTGATAACCTGTGCAGCCATGCTTGCCGTGTAGTAGTAACCCGTGTATTTGCCGATGGTCGAGCCTTGTGCAAGTTCCACAACCATAGGGTAGCTGTTTACGTTGATTGTTGCCCAAGCAACGCCTGCCAATGCAAACAGCACAGTCATCAAAATATCAGGGGAAGATTTTGTGATAAACATTGCGCCGAAAAATGCCGTAAACAACATTCCAACGCCAATCATGATTGTCTTTTTTCTGCCCAGCTTGCTTGCAACCACGCCAACGGGAATGTAGGCGATTATCGCAGCAGCCTGTGCAATAAGCATCGTGGAGTTGTAGTCCTTGTTCAAAACGTTAACGGCGTACACGCTGTATTTGCTGGTAACGGCATTGTAGCCCGTAAACCACAGCGCAACGGATGCCAAAATAAATATAAGCGATACCAATTTTGCTTTGGGAAGTTTTGTTGGAGCGTTTTCCGTTTCTTGTGGTTGCTCGTCCGCTTTGGATGGTTCTTCCTCATCCAGTTGCGTTTGCATTTCCAACATTTCGGCGTTCCATTTCTTTTCCTTTACGGTAAGAATAAACACAGCTAGTGCAATCAGCATAATTCCGCAAACTGTTGCAATATACCAACGATAGTCCATCATTTGATTTTTAACACTGCCCGTGCCAAAAATCATGCCCAACAGCAACACGAGTATGCCACCCGCCGTACCCATCAAATTGATGATGGCGTTTGCCTTGCTACGCAACGGTTTTACGGTAACGTCCGGCATCAACGCTACCGCCGGCGAACGGAACGTTGCCATGCTAATTAGCGTCATCAACAGCAACACGATAAAGATAACCAAAACAAACACATTACTTTGCGCAACACCACGCGCAAATTGACTTTCCGGACCGGATATCAACGTCGAGTAGGTGTTGGTAGTGCGTGCGCCTTCGGGGATATTTTCCGTGATGTAGGTGTTTTCCGCAACGTCGTAGGCGTATTTGTAGTCGTAGTCGATACCTTCGTACCAAGCTTGCAAATCTGCCTTTTCGGTATCCGTCAAATCGTTGTAGTCTTTGTTGTAGCGGATGCGTGCAGTGTAGTCGGCAAGGGTGTAGCTTCCGGGAACTTTATTGTTGGTGATGGAGTGGTACTCGCGGTTTTCCAAAACGTACTCGTCCTTTTGTTGCCAGTAGGTAGCGTTGGTAACGTTTTCCGCCTTTATTTTTTGTAGTTGTGCCGCATCCACACAAGACAATCCCACAAAACATACCACGGCAAGAATTGTACCAATCACGATAAAGGGCGTGCGTTTTCCGTATTTTGTGTTGGTTTTGTCCGACAACGAACCGAACAGTGGCAACATAAACAGCGCCAAGATATTGTCTAACGACATGATAAATCCCGACCAAGTTTGATCAAGACCAAATTTGTTGGTTAGCATCAGGGGGATTATTGCATCGTATGCCTGCCAAAACACGCAAATAAGAAAAAATGCAAATCCCACCAACAACGTGCGTTTGTTGTTTAGTTTCATTTTTCATTCCTTCGACAAAAACACAAAATTTGGTTGACGTTGTAGTGCGTGATAGTTGCTGTGATAAAACCTGTTGTCACAAACAATCTACAACGTTTTTTGTATTGACACCAACAACTTGTATCCGTCTGTTGAGACGTCCGTTTTAACGGATTTTACTGCAAACACCTTCGTGCAATAACCGTTCGATACCCGTTTCTTTCTGCAAACAATCGTTTTTTTGCGTCTTGCCTTTGTTGAGATATTTGCCCCAAGTGGAGCATTGCGCCGTAGCGGTTGTAAAACAAACGATCACAGCATATTTATTATAAAGGAAAAAATATCAAAAGTAAATACCCCAATTTTGAAAGGGACAACATTTTTTTCACTTTTGTTAAACGTTTTGCTATACGTTGGAGCATCCGTGTTTTATTTTGCTCTCAAAACGCACTTTGGAAGATTTTATACCAAGCAAAAGGATGCCAAAGCGTCAAGGAACACTATATCAAAAGCAAAAACATATTAGATGACTTACGGATACGTCGTAAAAAGTCCAAACAAAGCAAAAAGGTAGAGTTATGTCGAAGATAAAAGTCGTAAAGCCGAAAAGTAAAAATTGTCCGCGCAAAAAGGACGGTGCACGCATAATTTCGCCAAGTATCGTTGCTCAAGCGGTGGTGGTGTTGGCGGTGCTGGGCACAATCTTGTTTTGTATACCCAATTTGCCCCCAAAACCAACTGCGGAGGTTGCCGACGGCTACCAAGGTGTTGTCAATTTATGGCTTGTTGATACCTTCGAAGGGGGCAGTGGCAGTCGTCAAAACTGGTTTACCAAGCGCGCGGCTCACTTCGAGCAACAACACAAAGGGCTGTTTGTGTGCACAACCGTCCTTACGGAAAATCAACTTGCCGAAAAACTATCCCAAGGGCAAAATTTTGATATGATTTGCTTTGCTCGTGGGGTTGGCGTAACCGTTTTGGACAAACTTGCTCCGCTAAACGTCGATTTTGGCAACGTTTTGGATAACTTTGCGCAAAGCGGAAGGGTTGGTGCAACAACCTACGCAATTCCTGTGTATGCCGGCGCATATTGTTTGTTTGCACGAAAAAGTCAGCAACAGGGTGATTTGCTTTCAAATTGTCTTACAACAACGTATGCACGAAAAATCGGCAAAAACGTTGTACGTCTTGCTCCTTTGGTGTGCGGATTTACCCCCTACAACAGTCCGCTCACCGCCCTTGCAATGGCAAACGTCAAGGGGGATTTTTCTCCTAACTACACAACAACGCAGTACGTTGCCTACCAACAATTTGTAGATAACAAAACGGCGGTAACGCTACTTGGCACCCAACGAGATATGTACCGACTTGGCAAAAAATTGGAAACGGGCAAAATAGACGACCTTCTTTTTGCACCCCTTTGTGCCTACACCGACCTTGTAACCTACGTTGGCGTAAGTCGTAATTCGCAAAATATGCAACCATGTTTACAATTTGTGCAGTATCTTGTTAGCGACGCCGTACAGCAAACGGTGGTAGATATTTTCATGTTTAGCGTGACGAACCAAAATTTGTACACCAAGCAGTGGTACGATTTGTGTCAAAACCAACTGCACACCGCCCACGTTCCCAACGTTTTTGGCGATAGTTCCACGTTGGAAAACTCTCGTAACACGGCACTAAAAACCCTTTCGCAAAAATAGATAATTGTAAAACAACAATTTGTAAAGTAAGATACTTGCACAAGCGTGACTTGGTGAGACGCAACCTATTAAAAGACGGTAAAAGTTTTTACGTTTGACACTTGTACTGCGTGTTGATTTGTCGTAGGGCGTGGGCTCGCTGCCGCCGATACTGCCACCAACACGAACTAATTGCTTATCGCAAATAGTGCCGACGCAAAAAGTCTTCCAATGTTACAAAAAATCGCATACGTACGTCAAATTTTGCGACATAATTGTGTGTTTTTCGTGTAATAGACAGTTCAAAATGGACAAAAACAACTATGAATACCAAAAAAATCATATCAAAAATGAAAAAATTGCAGGTGCCTATACGCACCGACTGCACCTTTAGCAGGTTGACAACTTTTGGTGTTGGCGGTACAATTGAAGTAACAACTTTTCCCAAAAGCACCCATCAACTTGTGCGTGTGGTAAAGTATCTGCAGCGGCACAAAATCCCCTTTTACGTTATTGGCAAGGGTAGTAACGTTTTGGCAGGCGATGGTCACTTCAACGGTGTGGTTATCTGCACAAAAAATCTGCGTCAAGTGCAAATTGACGGAGTTTTCGTCACTGCGCAATGCGGAGCGTCGACGTCAAAAGTGGCGCAGTTGTGTGTGGCAAAAGGGCTGGGCGGTTGCGAGTTTTTTGGATGTTTGCCGGCAAGCGTGGGTGGTGTTGTGTGTTGCAACGCCGGATGTTTTGGGCAGTGTGTAGCGGACGTAATCCACAG
>CAZDLE010000001.1:46141-65318 GCA_964506035.1 uncultured Oscillospiraceae bacterium
AAGTATCAAAAAAGCACGCAGGGTTCGTTATAAATATTGACAAAGCCACCGCAAAAGATATATACTTATTGATACAGTATATAAAACAAGTTTTGTTGCAAAGATACAACGTAACTTGCAACGAGGAACTTAACTTAGTTAACTTTACCGAGGAAAAACATGACCTTTTCGCAATCCACCAAACAGGAAATTCTCAAAACGCTCCGCCATCTTAGGGGTTGCTGTGCAACTTCCTTTTTGACTGCCGTGCTAAAAAGCATCGGTAGCCTAACGCTGGGCTACAAAAGTTTTGGATTCGTATTGGAAAGCGAAAACCACGAAATGCTAACCTTTTGCAAACACCTTGCAGAAACCACTTTGGATATTTCCGCCGAAATTGAAAGTTCCAACTTGAACGTCAAGGGGGAAGCGGTGTACAGTTGTGAATTTTTGGGAAACATAGGCGAAAAACTTGCTCTTGTGTACCGTGATGACGACGGCATCATGCAGATAAACGAAAATCTTGCCGAAATTTTGCCCAAGGACGATTGTTGCAAACGTGCGTTTATTCAAGGATTGTTCGTTGCAAGCGGTTCGGTGGTAATTCCGCTGGGATGCGACGACCTTGCCGCAAGCGATACTCGTGGCAAATACCACTTCGAACTGCGCATTGCCGACCCACTTTTTGCAAAAGCAGTGCAACAAACCTTTCCCGAGTGGGCTTTCCACACCTTGGAACGCAAAAATCGCACCATTTTGTACCTAAAGGAAAGTGAAAAAATTGCCGACCTTTTGGTGTACATGGGCGCAACCAGCGCAAGCCTAAAATTGGAAAACGTGATTATCGGCAGAAGTATGCGTAACATTGCCAATCGCCAAAGCAACTGCATTGCTGCAAATATCGACAAATCGGTGCTTGCTTCGGAAAAACAGCTAAACGCCATTGCCACTTTGCGCCAAAAAGGATTGTTCGATTCCCTTGCGCAACCGCTAAAAGATATTGCTCTTTTGCGCGAGCAATTTCCCGAAGCAGGGTTAGAGGAACTTGCCAATCGTCTTGGCATATCAAAAAGCGGTGCAAACCACCGTCTTGCAAAACTACTACAACTTTCCCAACAGGACTAACATACACAGGAGATAACATGAAACCCTTCGTTCACCTACACGTCCACACCGAATACAGCCTTTTGGACGGTGCAACTCGCATCGACGAAATGCTGGACAGGTGTTTGGAATACAACATGCCCGCCATTGCCGTAACGGACCACGGCAACATGTACTGCGCGTGGAAATTTTTGAAGGCTGCCAAGGCAAAAGGCATCAAACCCATTATCGGTTTTGAAGCGTACATGTGCGAAGATTTGCACGCCGAAGGTGTTACTAACCGCGAATACTTCCACCTTATTTTGCTGGCAAAAAACAACGTAGGCTACTACAATTTGTGCCGACTTAACTCCATTGCCTTTGTAGAAGGATTTTATTCCAAGCCCCGTATCGACTTCGAAACGCTCAAAAAGTATTCGGAAGGTCTAATTTGCTTGTCCGCTTGTATCGCGGGACAACTTCCAAGACTGCTTCTTGCCGATAGATATCTCGATGCTAAGGAGCTTGCTTTGCAGTACAAGGAACTGTTTGGCGACGACTACTACATCGAAATTCAACGCCATGGCATTGCCGACGAAGATGCCGTTATGCCCCAACTTGTGCAACTTGCACGCGAGTTAGATATCAAAATCGTAGTTACCAACGACGTTCACTACCTAAAAAAGGAAGATGCCGAACTGCAAGACATAATGATGTGCGTTGCAATGGGCAGATACGTGGACGATACCGACCGTATGAAGTTTGAAGGGGAAGAGTTTTACCTAAAGGACTACGACGAAATGGCAAGTTTGTTTCCCAATTTGCCCGACGCAATGGAAACGACTTTGGAAATTGCGGAAAAATGCAACGTCGATTTTGGCAAGGAAAAACTTTTGCCGCTGTACACTCCGCCCAACGGAATGTCTTCGCCGGAATACCTTCGCTTTTTGCTGGAAGAAGGTCTAAAAAAGAAGTACCCCGTTGTAACGGAGGAAATTCGCGAGCGTATCGAGTACGAATACGGCGTTATTTGCGATATGGGTTTTGTGGACTACTACCTTATCGTGTGGGACTTTATCAACTACGCAAAAACCAACGGAATCCCCGTGGGACCCGGTCGTGGTAGCGGTGCAGGTAGCGTAATTGCCTACCTTATCGGCATCACCGAAGTGGAACCTTTCCGTTTTAACTTGATGTTCGAACGTTTTTTGAACCCGCAACGTAAATCTATGCCCGACTTCGACGTCGACTTTTGCATGGATCGCCGTGGCGAAGTTATCGACTACGTACACAAAAAGTACGGTGCAGATAACGTTTGTCAAATTGTAACTTTTGGTACAATGGCTACCAAAAACGCTATTCGCGACGTTGCCCGTGTAATGAGATTTTCCGTTGCCGAGTCCAACCGACTTGCAAAAATGGTTCCGGACAACTTCAAGTACACTCTCCGCCATTTGTTGGGCAAAAAACCCTACAAAAAGCCGGAAGATACCTATATTTCTCAAGAGCTTATTGATGCCTACAACGATCCTGCAACGCACAAGTTGTTGGATTGTGCAATGCGTTTGGAAGGTTCTCCGCGCAACACCGGTATGCACGCAGCAGGCGTTGTTATCTGCCGTGAAAAGGTTAGCGACCACGTACCCCTTCAAACAAACGGCGGTCGTGCAAGCAAAGGCGGTATCGTAACCACCCAATACAACATGATCGAGGTGGAAGAACTTGGTCTGCTAAAAATGGACTTTTTGGGATTGCGCACGTTGACCGACATCAAAAAGGCGTGTGACTACGTCTACGAAGATCACGGCGTAAAGGTGGATTTTTCCACCGACGGCTACAACGATCAAAACGTTTTTGCAAACATCTCCGGTGGCGACACAATGTGCATATTCCAGTTGGAAAGTGGCGGTATGGCAGACCTTATGCGCCGTATGAAACCCACCGACTTGGAAGAAATTATCGCAGGTATCAGTTTGTACCGCCCAGGACCTATGCAGTATATCGACAACTTTGTCGAGTGCAAGTTCGACAAATCCAAAATTCACTATTTGCACCCGTCGATGGAATCCATTTTGTCGGTAACAAACGGCTGTATCGTCTACCAAGAACAGGTTATGCAACTTGTTAAAAAGCTTGCGGGATTTTCTACCGCGTTGGCAGATAACGTACGCTATGCCATGTCCAAAAAGAAAACGCAAATGATGCAAGACCTTGGACAACTGTTTATTTACGGTGGTACTTGGCCTGCCAACGGCGAAACCGTCCCTGGTTGCGTACAAAACGGCATTCCGGAAGACGTCGCAAAGCAAATTTACGAACAATTGGACGCTTTTTCGCAATACGCATTCAACAAATCGCACGCAACTTGCTACGCCTACGTAACCTATCAAACGGCATGGCTAAAAACCTACTACCCAACGGAACTTATCTGCGCGTTGCTCAACAATCGTATCAACGATATTTCCCTTATCAAAAAGTATATGGAATACGCCAAGTCGCAAGGTATTGCAGTGTTGCAACCCTGCGTAAACAAAAGTAGAGAGCTTTTCCGTGTGGAAGACGGCGCATTGCGTTTTGGCTTGGGCGGTATTCGTAATGTCGGCGTGGACGCTATCAAAAAACTGGTTGACGAACGTAACGCCAACGGCGAGTTTACCGACACAATCGACCTGTACGAGCGTTGCGCAAGCTTCCTAAACAAGCGCATGATCGAAAACCTTATCAAGGGCGGTGCTTTCGACTGCTTTGGACGTACCCGCGCGGATATGTTGCAGTTTTACATGCAGGAGTACGACGAAGTGTTGGAACGTGCCGAACGTCGCAAAACGGGACAAATTTCTCTGTTCGACATGATGCCGGAGCTCAAGGAAAACAGCCGTCCACAACACGAACAAATTCCCGAATTGCCCAAACAACTGCTTTATACGTTCGAAAACGAAGTGCTTGGTTTGTATATGACAGGTTCCCCCTTGGACGACTACGACAAGGTTGCCAACAGTTTCCGCTTTGACTTTTCCACCCAAGTTACCGCTCCCTACGTTCCCGAAGGTGCGGAAGACGGCGAAAAGGTGTACCCCAAAGTGGAAAAACGCTCCGTCGTTACCGGCGGTATCTTGCGAGATATTCGTGTGGTAATTGGCAAGGACAACACCAAAATGGGATTTGCCGTTTTGGAAGACAAGTACGACTCTATCGAAGTTAGCATCTATGGCGCCAACTACGAACGGTACAAGCACCTGTTTGTTACCGATGCGTTTGTGGTTATCAAAGGCGGACTTTCCGAAGCACGCGAAGGCTACAAAATCGTCATTCGCGAAATTATCAATCCCCACTCGGAAGAAAACCAAAAAAAGATGATTGCCGAACAACAGTTGCAATCCAAACCAAACGTCACTTTGTGGCTCAAAATGGAAGAGCGTAGCGACGAAATTTTTGGCAAAGTGGTGGACGTGCTCGACCAGTACCAAGGCGATATTCCCGTAAAAATCAAAATCGAAGGCAAAGCGTACACCCTTGGTCAAACGGTACGCCGTTGTGCCGGTATCGAGTACGAACTTGGCGGACTTCTTGGCGATTCAAACGTCGTTTTCTTCGAAAAATAGCCTTAAATCCCCTGTTTCTTGTGCTTTAACACTCACTTTGGTGCAATACGGGTGTGTTGCAAAACCATTGTTAAACTGCAAATAAAAAGTGAAAGGATTTTTGCTAACGAAAAACCGTGCGGTAAAAAGCAAAAATGTAATCTTTTATCGTTGTAGTGTAAGATAATTTGCAACACGCGATATAATTTATAATATCGAAAATACAGGGATACTGCACAATTTATCACGTCAAAAAACAACGGTTTCACAATTTATCACGTCAAAAAACAAAGGTTTCACAATTTATCATATCAGCAAAAAACAGAGACGCTACGATTTTGTAACGTCTCTGTTTGTGTTTAGATTCTATTTTCTAATAAATGTTGGATGCTGTTTTTGAGGTTCTATAATTAACGTCGGTACTGTGTTTGATGTTTTTACGTTTCGCATACTGTGATTCCGATTTTTTTTCTTAAAAAGCGGTGTTTGTATAAACTTAATTTGCAAATTTTGAGTAAACCAACATCACGTAATTTATGATTTAGATTGTTTCTACACTAAATGTTGGAATTAGTTTTGTTATTGTGTTTTCAAAACAATTACGGCTTAACGTTCAAAATGGACACTGCGTCGGCAATGGTTTTTTCGTGCGCTTCGTGACCGTATTTGTCCACTTCCGCTTTGTTCTTTTCACCGTGGGTTAGGCAACCTGCGCCACCGATACATCCGCCAATGCACGCCATACCTTCGATAAAGTTAGCGTCAAGGCGGTTTTTGCTTTTTTGCAGTAGTGCGATTTTGCATTGTTCAATGCCGTCGCAGGTGCAAGGTTTAAGCAAAAAGTCAATTTCTTGCTCCGTCAACGCTTCGGCAACCGCGTCGGAAAGTCCACCGCTACGTGCAAAAATACGTCCAAAGAAGGATGCATTGTCCAAACAACCTTCCTCAAGAGTGGTTATGTCGATATCTCTGCTATCGAACAACGCTTGCAATTCTTCAAAGGTCATTGCGGCATCAACGTAAGGCTTAACGTCTTCTTGTTGCACTTCCATCTTTTTGGCGATACACGGACCGATAAACACAACTTGGCAGTTAGGTTCTTGCTTTTTTAGGTATTGCGAAATCGCCGTCATGGGTGAAGGATTGTGCGAGATGTACTTTACCAAATCGGGAAAACTCTTTTTGATATAGTCCACAAATGCAGGACAGCAGGAACTTGTCAAAAATCCCTTTTGTGCAAGTTCTTTTGCCTCCGATTGCGCAACCATATCTGCACCCAAAGCCGCTTCGATAACGGTGTGGAAACCAAGTTGTTTAAGTCCCGTTATCACCTGACCGAGTTTTGCATAGGTAAACTGGCTGGAAACGGACGGTGCAACAACGGCGTACGTTTTGATTGCGGGATTTGCAATGCTACGTTTTAGCATGGCAATAACGTCCAAAATAGAGGATTTGTCGGTAATGGCGCCAAACGGGCATTGGTATACACACGCTCCGCAGGAAATACACTTGTTGTTGTCGATGCGCGCTTGCTTGTCTTCCCCCATGGAAATGGCTTTTACCTTGCAGGCGGTCTCACACGGACGCTTGTAGTTGTGGATTGCGCTGTACGGACAAATTTTTGCACACGCGCCACATTCCTTACACAGGGTTTTGTCGATATGGGCAACGTGATTTTCGTCAAAGGTGATAGCGCCAAAACGGCAAACGTCTTCACAGCGGTGCGCAAGACATCCACGGCAAGCATTGGTAACTTCGTAACCGCCCATGGGACATTCTTCGCAGGCGATATCGATAACTTCGATAACGTTGGGGTTAGATTTGTCTCCGCCCATTGCAATTTTAACGCGTTCGCCCAAAATTGCACGTTCCTTGTATACGCAACAACGCATTGTGGGAACTTTTCCGGGAACGATAGTTTTGGGAATGTCTAACAGGTTTTCCGTAAGAGTATCTTCCCACGCCAAGCGGGAAATTTCGCGCAAAACTTTGTATTTTAGATGCTGTACTTTAGTATCGAAAATTCTCATTTTATTGTACCGATATTTGATTTGTTTTACAGATATTTTTTGTTGATTTGTGCAACGATTGCAACGATTTTGCTATTTGCGGATTGTAGTTTGTCCATTTTTGCAACTGTTGATTGATACGTTGCAAGTGATTTGTATAGCGTTACAGGGACTTAGCGTTGTAGACCTTTGGTAAAAAGTCTTGCAACCTATTTTATCGCGACCCTTTGCATTTGTTGCCATCAAATTGACTTTTAAGAGTACTTTTCGTGCACTCTAACGGCAAATTTATTACAACAATATTCTGCGTAACAAAAATCAATGTTGTTTGAGTTTTTTGTTTATAGATAATTTGTTGCAATTTTGCAAATATCATATTTTTATCTAACTTGATAGTGCAAAATATTGAACGTCAACAAATTTGTACAAAAAGTATAAACTATACCTTCGCTTTGATTTGTTGTTCAAAAAACTCCTTTACCTTTTCCGGTGTAACGGAGTATAAATCGTCGTCCACCGTTACGCAAACGCCTTGTTGGCACTTGCCCATGCAAAAGGTTCCGCCAAGCTCCACTTTGTCGCCCAAACCGTTTTCGGAAATTAGATATTGCAATTGTTCTACTACACGACGAGATCCCTTGACGTGGCAAGACGATCCAATACAAACGGTAACTTTCATTGTGTTTGCCTCCAAATATTATTCGTAGTCAACAACGTTAACCCAGCTGTGAAGGAATTCGCGTTCCTTTTCGTTGCCTTTTACCGATTGTGATGCTGCAACAATAGGCATCCATTTTTGCACGTATTGTTTTGCCGTATCACTCTTTTTGCAAAACAGTTCCAAGTATCTTTCCGCACCGTTGATATCGCCGTTTAGCCAAAATAGCAGGTACGTTCTTGCAGCGTCGGCCGATGCGTTACCTTGGGTTGCGTGCGACCAGTCCAAAATGTAGGGCGTGCCGTCGTCGGTGATGATAATGTTGGTGGGGTTAAAGTCGCCGTGGCACAACTTGGTGTGCTTTGGCATGGAGTCCAAACGAGTGTGCAATTCGTAACGGGTGGTTGCGTCAAAATCCGTTTGGCTAATTTTTCTGTTCATTTTGTCCTTCAGTTTGTTCAACATAGGGCAAGTTTTGGATTGCACTTCAATTTGCAAATCAACAAACAAGTTTAGGTATTCTTCCTTCTTTTCGGGATGTTCTTGCATAAGTTGTGCAAGCGTTTTGCCCTCGATAAAGTCGGTAACGATAGCCCACTTGCCGTCGATAACGATAACTTCGCGGATTTTTGGGATGTTCAAGCCCGTTTCTTCCACTCGGGATTGGTTCAAAGCTTCGTTCAACACGTCCGCCTTAGAAAAACCTTCGTTAAACACTTTCATACAAAGATTGCCGTCACGGTAGATTGTTTTGTTGTTTCTAACGGCGATAATTTTGTCCAGTTTCATTTGTTGTCCTCCCTATGCCTTTTTGTTACTGCGCTTTGTTGCGCCTTTTTTGTTTTCCGTAACAACGTCCGCTGCCGTAGGCATGGATTGTTCTTGGAAATGTTTGCCACCGTAGTATGCGTTAAGATACATTTGCTTGATTTCGCTCATAAGTGGGTAACGTGGGTTTGCGCCCGTGCATTGATCGTCGAATGCTTGTTCCACCATGTCGTCAAGACGTGTAATAAAGTCGTTTTCGTCAACGTTGTAGTCGCGCTTTGTTGCGCCTTTTTTGTTTTCCGTAACAACGTCCGCTGCCGTAGGCATGGATTGTTCTTGGAAATGTTTGCCACCGTAGTATGCGTTAAGATACATTTGCTTGATTTCGCTCATAAGTGGGTAACGTGGGTTTGCGCCCGTGCATTGATCGTCGAATGCTTGTTCCACCATGTCGTCAAGACGTGTAATAAAGTCGTTTTCGTCAACGTTGTAGTCGCGGATTGTTTCCTTTATGCCAACTCTTGCTTTAAGTTGGTTGATAGCTGCAATAAGGTTTTCCAACTTTTCTTCGTCGGTTTTTCCACCCAGTCCAAGGTAGTCGGCAACTTCAGCATAGCGAGCAAGTGTGTGAGGATGGTCGTATTGCGAGAACGTTCCCATCTTTGCAGGAGCTTCCGCAGCGTTAAAACGCAAAACTTCTTCAATCATCAAAGCGTTTGCAACACCGTGTGGAAGGTGGTGGAAAGCGCCAAGTTTGTGTGCCATGGAGTGGCAAACACCAAGGAATGCATTTGCAAATGCCATACCTGCCATTGTAGCGGCGTTAGCCATCTTTTCGCGCGCTTCCACGTCGGTAAGACCATTGTCGTAGGCGCGGGGCAAGTATTGGAAAATAACCTTCAAAGCACGCAATGCCAAACCGTCGGTGTAGTCGGTAGCCATAACGGATGCGTATGCTTCCAAAGCGTGTGTAACAGCGTCGATACCGGATGCAGCAGTCAAGCCACGTGGTGCAGACATGTGGAAATCGGTATCGATAATTGCCATATTGGGCAACAATTCGTAGTCCGCCAAAGGATATTTAATGCCCGTTTTTTCGTCGGTGATAACGGCAAAGGGTGTAACTTCCGAACCGGTACCTGCGGATGTTGGGATAGCAACAAAGTAGGCCTTTTCGCCCATTTTGGGGAAGGTGTAAACTCTTTTGCGAATATCGATAAAGCGCATTGCCATATCGGCAAAATCTGCTTCGGGGTGTTCGTACATAACCCACATAATTTTTGCTGCGTCCATTGCAGAACCGCCACCCAGCGCGATAATGCAGTCCGGCTCGAATGCGCGCATTTGTTCGGCACCTGCTTTTGCGCAAGCCAAAGTGGGATCGGGTGCCACGTCAAAGAAAGTGGTGTGTACAATGCCCATTGCATCCAACTTTTCGGTGATGGCACGTGTGTAACCGTTGTGATAAAGGAAGCTGTCGGTAACGATAAATGCTTTTTTCTTGTTCATAACGGTTTTTAGTTCGTCAAGAGCTACAGGCAGGCAACCCTTTTTGACATATACCTTTTGAGGTGTGCGGAACCACAACATATTTTCTCTCCTTTCTGCTACTGTTTTGATATTGATAAGGTGTTTTACACCAACGTTCTCCGATACGGAGTTGCCACCCCAAGAGCCACAACCCAAAGTGAGTGACGGTGCAAGTTTAAAGTTGTAAAGGTCGCCGATACCACCGTGAGAAGACGGAGTGTTTACCAAAATACGGCAAGTTTTCATTCTTGCGCCAAACTCGTTAAGTTTGGCTTGTTCCGTAGTAACGTTCAAATAGATAGAGGAAGTGTGTCCGTAACCGCCGTCTGCGATAAGGTGTTCTGCCTTAGCAAACGCGTCTTGGATGTTAGGTGCTTTGTACATTGCAAGCACAGGCGAAAGCTTTTCGTGTGCAAATTCTTCGCTAAGCTCTACGCTTTCCACTTCGCCGATAAGGATTTTTGTTCCTTCGGGAACGGCAACACCGGCAAGTTCGGCAATTTTTGCAGCTCTTTGACCAACGATTTTAGCGTTCAATGCGCCGTTGATGATGATCGTTTTTCTAACCTTTTCCTTTTCTTCGTCGTTAAGGAAGTAGCAACCTCTGTTTGCAAATTCCTTTTTAACTTGGTCGTAGACGTCTTCCAAGACGATAACCGATTGTTCGGATGCACAAATCATACCGTTATCGAAGGTTTTGGAGTGAATAATAGAGTTAACTGCCAACAAAATATCTGCGGAAGAATCGATAATAGCAGGAGTGTTTCCCGCGCCTACGCAGTCCGGCTCGAATGCGCGCATTTGTTCGGCACCTGCTTTTGCGCAAGCCAAAGTGGGATCGGGTGCCACGTCAAAGAAAGTGGTGTGTACAATGCCCATTGCATCCAACTTTTCGGTGATGGCACGTGTGTAACCGTTGTGATAAAGGAAGCTGTCGGTAACGATAAATGCTTTTTTCTTGTTCATAACGGTTTTTAGTTCGTCAAGAGCTACAGGCAGGCAACCCTTTTTGACATATACCTTTTGAGGTGTGCGGAACCACAACATATTTTCTCTCCTTTCTGCTACTGTTTTGATATTGATAAGGTGTTTTACACCAACGTTCTCCGATACGGAGTTGCCACCCCAAGAGCCACAACCCAAAGTGAGTGACGGTGCAAGTTTAAAGTTGTAAAGGTCGCCGATACCACCGTGAGAAGACGGAGTGTTTACCAAAATACGGCAAGTTTTCATTCTTGCGCCAAACTCGTTAAGTTTGGCTTGTTCCGTAGTAACGTTCAAATAGATAGAGGAAGTGTGTCCGTAACCGCCGTCTGCGATAAGGTGTTCTGCCTTAGCAAACGCGTCTTGGATGTTAGGTGCTTTGTACATTGCAAGCACAGGCGAAAGCTTTTCGTGTGCAAATTCTTCGCTAAGCTCTACGCTTT
The DNA here is from genome assembly GCA_964506035.1 of uncultured Oscillospiraceae bacterium. Classification (GTDB taxonomy): domain Bacteria; phylum Bacillota; class Clostridia; order Christensenellales; family CAG-314; genus Fimimonas. Next base: position 57,177 of record CAZDLE010000001.1, read on the forward strand.
CCACTTCGCCGATAAGGATTTTTGTTCCTTCGGGAACGGCAACACCGGCAAGTTCGGCAATTTTTGCAGCTCTTTGACCAACGATTTTAGCGTTCAATGCGCCGTTGATGATGATCGTTTTTCTAACCTTTTCCTTTTCTTCGTCGTTAAGGAAGTAGCAACCTCTGTTTGCAAATTCCTTTTTAACTTGGTCGTAGACGTCTTCCAAGACGATAACCGATTGTTCGGATGCACAAATCATACCGTTATCGAAGGTTTTGGAGTGAATAATAGAGTTAACTGCCAACAAAATATCTGCGGAAGAATCGATAATAGCAGGAGTGTTTCCCGCGCCTACGCCAAGTGCCGGTTTGCCGGAGGAATACGCCGCTTTTACCATACCGGGACCACCCGTTGCAAGGATGATGTCCGCTTCTTTCATAACGGTGTTGGTAAGTTCCAACGAAGGAACGTCAATCCAGTCGATAATGCCTTCGGGCGCACCTGCTTTAACTGCAGCGTCTAAAATCAGCTTTGCTGCGGCAATTGTAGAGTGCTTTGCTCTGGGGTGTGGGCTGATAATGATACCGTTACGAGTCTTCAAAGAAATCAAACATTTGAAAATTGCCGTGGACGTTGGGTTGGTGGTGGGGATTACCGCAGCAACCAAACCGATAGGCTCGGCAATCTTGGTGATACCAAATGCGGTGTCTTCTTCGATAACGCCACAAGTTTTAACGTTTTTGTATGCGTTGTAGATGTATTCTGCAGCGTAGTTGTTTTTGATAACTTTGTCTTCCACTACGCCCATGCCCGTTTCGGCAACGGCTTGTTTTGCAAGGGGAATACGCGCCATGTTTGCGGCAATAGCAGCGGCTTTAAAAATCTCGTCCACTTGTTCTTGCGTAAACTTGGCAAATTCGCTTTGTGCCTTGCGCACACGAGCGATTGCTTCTTCAAGTGATTGTACGTTTTCTACCAAATTTCTTTCCATATCTTTCTTACTCCTGTGATATTTGTAGTTTTTGATGTAAATGCGCTAGCGAAAGCGCGATGTTTTCGTGTTGAACGGTAACGTTGGACGGAAGTTGCAATCTAACCGTTGCAAAACAGAAAATTGCGCGCACTCCACACTGCACCAAAAGGTCGGCAACCCGTTGCGCAACCGGTGGTGGCGTTGTGATACATTTTAAACTACGACTAATTGAAACGATTGTTTTAATATTAAAAACAATTTATACCACCTTCAGTTTTTAATTGATGGTGATATTTTTAATTGTACCACATATCGCCGATTTTTTCAAACTCTTTAGTCAACAAAAACGCGCAAGATTTTGCATTTGAAAACATTGCAAAAAAAACGTATAGTTGCACAAACGTTTCAGTTTTGTTTAAAAAAAAGGTGGTATATTTACAACTATGTTGTACAACGCCAAATGCACAAAGTAAACGTAAACGTGACAACAAAACGTACACGGAGTTTTTGAGTGTCGTTTTGCACGTTAGCATTTACGCACAAATTCGTAGACAATCCAACGGCAATTTGTTTTCGACAAATTTCTACGGTGCAAATTGTCAAAATTGACAAACGTCAACGTACAGTTGCTGCCAGTTTGTTGACAACTTTTTCATTTTGGTTGTATAATACTAAAATATATATATTGTAAATAAACATTTTGTTTATGGAAAAAGGCTTTCTGTTTTGCGCTAAAAACGTTGCCGTTTTGCCGTCCTTGCAAACAAAAGTTTTTCCGTATTGGCGTTGTTTGTACAAATAACGCTTCCCATCAGGTAACAATATTTCAAACTGCGGATTTTTCCGCTAACAAAAAGGAAGTAAAATATGATAAAAAAACTACTAAAAGGGGCAAAAGGCTACGAAAAGTACGCAATACTTACCATAGTGCTGGTGCTTGTCGAAACAGCCTTGGAAGTTATCTTGCCCATGTTTATGTCCAACATTCTCAACTCGTTGCAAGCTTACAGTACGGGAATGGGAATCGTGTCTGACGTAACCTATTTGCAATTTTCCACTTTCCAAATCCAAACGATAACAAAGATGTCTGCAGTTAGCACAACAGAACTTATGAATATCGTTATCACCTACGGCATTTTGATGGTGCTTTCGTCTGTGTGCTCGCTGGTGTTTGGTGGACTTGCAGGCTACTACTGCGCAATTGCCGGTGCAGGATTTTCCAAAAACGTGCGTGGCAGTTTGTTTAGCAAAGTGCAAGAGTTTTCCTTTGCCAACGTCGACCAACTTTCTACGGCAAGCTTGGTAACCCGTTGCACAACGGACGTCAACAACGCGCAACAATCCTTTATGATGATAATCCGTACCGTGTTCCGCGCACCGTCCATGCTTATTTTCTCCACGATCATGGCGTTTATCAACCAACCGGATTTGGCATGGTTATTCCTTATCGCAATACCGCTTTTGAGTATCGTTATGGCTACTTTGGCTACAAAGGTACACCCGTACTTTAGAGCAATGTTCAAAAAGTACGACAAGATGAACGCTTGCGTACAGGAAAACTTAACGGCTATTCGCGTGGTTAAAGCCTTCGTTCGCCAGGACTACGAAGAACAAAAGTACGAACAAGCCACCGAAGACGTCCGTCAACATCAACACAAGGCGGAAGGCATCATGATTTTGATGAATCCTTTAACCAACGTTGTTATGTACGGAACAATCGTTGCATTGCTGATTATCGGCGGTGTAGATATCGCTGCAGGCAACATGGCGTCCGGTACGCTTTCTGCAATGATGAGTTACTGCACGCAAATTTTAAGTAGCGTAATGATGATTTGCTTTATCGCAGTGCAACTTGTTATGAGCCGTGCTTCCATCGACCGTATCTACGAAGTGTTGGAAACGGAACCCACCATTCAAGACGGTCCAAGCGATGCAACGGTAGATAGCGGTAGTATCGTGTTCGACAACGTAAGTTTTTCCTACTCTAACGACAAAAACAACCTAACTTTGGAAAACGTCAACCTAACGATCAATTCCGGCGAAACGGTAGGTATCATTGGTGGTACGGGCGATGGAAAATCCAGCTTGGTACAACTTATTCCTCGTTTTTACGACGTTTTGGATGGTCAAGTGCTGGTAGACGGTCGCAACGTAAAGGAATACTCATTGTACAACCTTCGCGAAGGCGTATCTATGGTACTGCAAAAGAACGTTTTGTTTAGCGGAACAATCAAGGATAACCTTTTGTGGGGTAACGAAAACGCCACCGACGAGGAAATTGCCCTTGCTTGCAAATATGCTTGCGCCGACGAATTTATAAACAACTTCCCCGACGGTTACCAAACGGATTTGGGACAGGGCGGTGTAAACGTGTCCGGCGGACAAAAACAACGTTTGTGCATTGCTCGTGCAATTCTCAAAAAACCCAAAATTATGATTTTGGACGACTCCACAAGTGCTGTAGATACCGCAACGGATGCCAAAATCCGCGCAGGCCTTAAAAAACTTGAAGGAATGACCACAATTATTATCGCACAACGTATCTCTTCCGTTTGCGATTGTGACAAAATCATAGTGATCGACGACGGCAAAATCAACGCAGTCGGCACACACGAACAACTTTTGCAAAATTGCTCTATCTATCAAGAAGTATATCACTCTCAACAAAAAGGCACTGTAGAAGGAGGTGATAACTAATGCCCCCAATGAGACGTATGGCTACACAAAAGCCCAAAGACTTAAAAGGTACGGTTGGAAGAATTTTGTCCTATCTAAAACCGCACGTTGGCAAAATGATCGCAGTGTTATGCTGTATTTTGTTGCAAGTTGGTTGCAACATTATGGGTACGGCAATACTAACACCGCTGTTGAACGGACTTTCCGCAATGCCGAATAGCGACATCACCCTAACGGGTATCAAAGCGTTGGACGACCTTGCATTTTCCGGCAATTTCGACGACAAAGTTAAATATCTTGTAACATTGGTAATAGCTGTTGCCAGTGTATACACGGTAAGCCTACTTGTAAACTATCTTCTCAACAGAATTTTGATTGTTATCTCCACCGAAACGATCAAACGTATGCGTAACGAACTGTTTGCGCACATGCAAAAATTGCCCATCAAAGTGTTTGACACAAACACCCACGGCGAATTGATGTCTCGCTACACAAACGACTTGGATTTGCTAAACGAGTTTATTTCCCGTTGTATTCCGCAAATGGTAAGTAGCGTGCTAACGATTGTTGGCGTGTTTACCGCAATGATAGTGCTGGATTGGAAACTAACCCTTGTTATGGTGGTTATGCTTGTTTTGATGGCACTGGTCGTAAAGTTTATCGGCGGAAAATCCAAAACAAACTTTGTAAAACAACAAACGGCAGTGGGCAAACTTAACGGCTATATCGAAGAACTTGTCGAAGGTCAAAAGGTAGTAAAAGTGTTCAACCACGAGCAAAAAGCCATCCAAGAGTTTGATGCTATCAACACCGAGTGGCAACAGGTTTCCGGCAAGGCAAATGCCTATGCAAACATCATGGGACCTATCATGAACAACACTTCTCACTTTTTCTACGCGGGAATTGCCGTTTTGGGTGCAGTTATCGCAATCAATTCCGCTCAACCACTTGCTTACGTTGGTATCGTTGCATCTTTCTTGATGTACATCCGCAATATCACAATGCCCATTCAACAAATTTCTCAACAAATCAACCTTTTGTTTATGGCAGTTGCCGGTGGCGAAAGAGTGTTTGCATTGTTGGATACTCCGGAAGAAGTGGACGACGGCTACGTTACACTTGTTAACGCAAATATTGCCGAAGACGGAACCATCACCGAAAGCGCAACACGTACAGGACACTGGGCTTGGAAACATCCCCACGGCGACGGAACAATCACCTACACCGAACTTAAGGGCGACGTTCGTTTCGAAGACGTAACCTTTGGCTACGACGAAGAAAAAACCGTACTTCACAACGTATCTTTGTACGCTTATCCGGGACAAAAAATTGCCTTTGTTGGCTCTACCGGTGCAGGCAAAACAACTATTACCAACCTTATCAACCGTTTTTACGACGTTCCCGACGGAAAAATCCGCTACGACGGTATCAATATCAACAAAATCAAAAAGGCAGACCTTCGCCGTTCGTTGGGCATGGTTTTGCAAGATACCCACCTGTTTACAGGCACCGTAATGGACAACATCCGCTACGGCAGATTGGAAGCTACCGACGACGAGTGTATCGCAGCGGCAAAATCTGCAAACGCGCACAACTTTATCAAACACCTTCCCGAAGGCTACAACACAATGATCTATCGCGACGGCGAAAACCTTTCCCAAGGACAACGCCAACTTATAGCAATTGCACGTGCAGCGGTGGCAGATCCGCCCGTACTAATTTTGGACGAAGCAACCAGCTCTATCGACACCCGCACCGAGTGGCTTATCGAAAAGGGTATGGATGCCCTTATGGAAGGGCGCACAACGTTTGTTATTGCCCACCGCCTTTCCACCGTTCGCAACAGCAACGCGATTATGGTGTTGGAACAAGGTAGAATTATCGAACGTGGCGACCACGACGACTTGATTGCACAAAAAGGCAAGTACTATCAACTTTACACCGGCATGTTCGAGTTGAGTTGATAACATCCTTGCAAAAGCAGTTTAATATTCCAACAAAAAAAGAGCAGACGCATCCACGTTTGCTCTTTTTAGTATCACTAACTACACAAATCACCTTAAAAATCAATCATATCAACTTTGCACAAAGCCGTGGCTAACGTAAAATATTCGTCATTGCTTCACCGCTAAAATCGGTATCAAACAAACCTTGCAAACGTTTTAATATTCCAACAAAAAAGAGTAGATGCACTTGGATTCTACTCTTTTTCAATATGTAAAACTACACAAAAGTCACAGTTAAAGTACGATTTTCGTCGCGTTTAATGGTGCTTTGCTTGCAAACCAACGCAAATCTAAATGGTTTTCTTTTTCATAACAAAGCCGCCGTTTTTCGCGGGGCCGTATCGGCAAATAATCAAATTTCTAAACGCGCCAAGTTGCGCACTCTGACGGTAAAAGTGGTCTCGTATCGGCAAACAATCAAAAGTTTCAAAGACAATGTTCCCTAATTTTTTATGAGTTGGATTGCAATTTCAAAACGCTTCAAGTTATAGGTCAACGCACTTGGTGTATTTGATTGCTCGCCATAGCAAGCGCGTTTTCTTGCAAATGCGTTGCCAAACCGTGTTTTTTAATGCAAACTATTTACCTTTTTGCCGTTTTGATATATAATGTTATCACAATAATGGGGGAAGGTTGGTATTGTTGTACACTTTTTGTAACACGTTTGCCATCTTTTCTACTAATATCTACGGAAGGTAAAAACTATGTTCAACATTTTGGTAGTGGAAGACGACAAACACACTCGAATTTTGTTATCAAAAATTTTGCAAAACAACGGCTACAACGTTATTCTTGCAACGGATGGCGAAGACGCTTTGGACAAGTTGGAACACAACTACGTCGATTTGATGATTATTGACGTTATGATGCCTAAAATGGACGGCTACACCCTTACACAAACCCTGCGCGACGGTGGTAGTCAAATGCCCATGCTTATGATTTCCGCCAAGGACAAAGTTCAAGATATAAAACAAGGCTTTTTGGTGGGTATCGACGACTATCTTACAAAACCCTTCGATTTTGAAGAACTCATTTTGCGTGTAAAGGCACTTTTGCGCCGTTCCAAGATTGTTTCCAACCACAAACTGGTGGTAGGGCAAACCACGCTGGACTATCTTTCCTTTAAGGTTATCACTCCCAACGGCGAAGAAACTCTACCCAAAAAGGAATTTTTGTTGCTGTACAAGTTGCTTTCCTATCCGGAAATCGTCTTCACACGTCTGCAACTTATGGACGAAATTTGGGGTATGGATGCGGAAAGTGACGAACACACCGTAAACGTACATATCAACAGATTGCGCACCCATTTTGCCGATAACAAGGATTTTGATATCGTAACCGTGCGCGGATTGGGTTACAAGGCGGTGCGCTATGACGAATAATAACAAAAAACCACTGCTAAAGGACTCTCTTTCGGAAGTCAAGCAAATTTTGGCATCCACCCGAAAACTTACGCGACGTGTTATCTACGGATTACTAATCGTCGTTTTGGCGGTGGTATTGCTGGTGTTGGGCGCAATGCTTTTGGTAGAACGCCTAACTCATATCACGGAAGAATCCTCCTCCTATTTGTGGGTTTTCGTGGTGGTATCGGTGGGCGTAGGTAGCATTGTAGGCACAGTACTGTCCGTGTTGTACTCGCGATTGATACGTCGTGCAATCAACCCCTATCTCGATGCGTTGCAACGTATAAGCGAAGGTGACTATTCCGTCACGATAACGGAACGCAGTTTGCTGTTTGCCGACACCCAAATTGCCGACAAATTCAATCAAATGGTAAAGCGACTTGGCAGTGTAGAAACGCTAAGCGAAAACTTTATTTCCGACTTTTCCCACGAACTAAAAACGCCTATCGTGTCCATTTCCGGCTTTGCAAAACTGCTAAAAAGCGACAATTTGACAGAGGAGGAGCGCAACGAGTATTTGGACGTTATCATCAACGAATCAGAACGTCTTGTAAGCCTTTCGCAAAACGTATTGTTGTTTAGTCGTTTGGACGATCAACTTGTGGAAAAATCCACCTTTTTGCTGGACGAACAACTGCGCCAAAGTGCCTTGCTTTTTGAAAAAACCATGCAAGAACGCAACGTTCAACTGGATTTGTCCGCCGAAAAACTGCCCGTATACAGTAGCAAGCAGTTGCTTTCTAACGTGTGGGTAAACCTTATTGGCAATGCAATCAAATTTAGCCCTAACAACAGCACGATTTCCGTCAAGGCGGAAGACCGTGGCGACTACGTTTCCGTTGCCATAAGCGACCACGGTTGCGGTATGGACGACGAAACGCAACAAAACATTTTTAACAAGTTTTTCCAAGGGGACAAATCTCGTTCCGTCGAAGGCAACGGCTTGGGTCTGCCTATCGTGCAAAAGGTGCTAAAACTTGTTGACGGCAAAATTTTGGTACAAAGCGAACTTGGCAAAGGCAGCACCTTTACCGTACTACTGCCCCACGCCCAAACAAAGTAGCTTTTGTACAAGATTGTGTAATCGTATAGTTGCAGC
>CAZDLE010000002.1:0-59809 GCA_964506035.1 uncultured Oscillospiraceae bacterium
ACTTCGAAAGGTTTAGGAAAAGAATACTACTTGCTTGTTAGCAAAACTGTCCTGCAAGTCACCTCGCAGGACAGCCAAATACAACTCTTACAAACTGTTATGTGTTGAGTAAAATTTCCTACACCCCAACATTTGACATAGCATCGAAAATAATTGAAAAAAGGCAATTGCAAGAATACAATCGCCGAAAAATAGTCATAAAATTGAATTTTTGGGTCTAAAAGAAGAAGACAACTCAAGGATCGTCGCAAAATTGTGTTTTTTCGAGCCTGCAACAATACAAGTTTCAATAATGAATCTCACGAATGGTATTTGATCTGCAAAAATACAAACGTCAACGGACAATTGCAAAGGTGTGGTGGGGAAACTCGAAGGAAGATAATCGCAAGAAGAAAACGTCAATAGACAATTGCGAGAGCGTTACGCTGCTTGTAAGAAGTGGTTTACGAGAAGGCAATTACAAAAATGTTTCAGAGTGTGCAAAAATTAATTGCAAAAAAGGACAATTTTAAGAAAATAATTACAAAACGACAACCGCAAGCGTACTTTATTTGCATCTGCAAGAAGATAGTAAAAAAAGGCAATTGCAAGAATACAATCGCCGAAAAATAGTTATAGAATTGTGTTTTGGAAGAACTGCAAAAGGTAAATTGTCAATGGGCAATCGCAAAAATTAATTGCAACACAACAATCGCAAGCACGTTTTAAGCTATAAAAAATCGCAAAACGACAATTATGGAAGCAGTCTGGATTTTGCAAAATGGCAATTACGATAATATAATTGTCAAAGCATGATTACGAGAAGGTATTATGACAATCACAACAATGAAATTGCAAAAAAGGCGTTTTGTGTCGATCTATCACAGTAGTGCACTGATAACCAAGTCGCCAAGAGGGTTAAAGGAACCGAACACGCCTGTCAAAATACCGCTGTTTTTCGTGCCTTCCAGCAAACCGCCTACAATTTGAGTTAAACTCACATTCACGCCACTGGATGCAAGTTGCTCGTCTAAAACGGCAAGCCACTCGTTGCCGGCGTTGGCAATGGCGTACAAAATACCATAAATTGCCCAAATAATCGCAACGTTAAACGCGCCACCAAGCAATTTGTCAAAAATCTTTAGCAGTTTCAACCGCTTGATAAGTCCCGTTATCAGCCCCTTTAGCAGGTTTAGTACAAACAGTGACGCCACAAACAACGCGCAAAAGACAACGATGGTGCGCAAGAAAAACACCTCTGTACCACCGATAACAATGGGAGCATCTTCGATATGCGTTTTAACAAAATCCAGATTGCAAACGGTGGGCGTAAGGAACGCTGCAATGGCTGCAGACCCAAACGTGCAGATAAGTCCAAACAGCGATCTTGCCAAACCGCTTGCCATACCCGTTAAAAAGGCAATAAGCGCAATGCCGATAAATACATATCCTTCAATATCCATATAAGTACCTCAAAGTAGGTGTTAACACCTACAAAAGTAGGGGTTAAAGGTCTATTCCTCTTCCTTGCGGAACTTTTCGCTCATCCAGCTCTCTACCAATTTGCAGATGCGGTCAAGATCGTCTGCGGTAAAATAGTCAATGTAGATACGTCCCTTTGTGCCGTTGCCCATTGCGGAAACTTTTGTAGCGAAAGTGCGTTGCATGTTGCCAACAAGGTCGCGCAACTCTCTGCTTTCTTCCACCACTTTTTGCGGTTTGGTTTTGGGATTGAGATATTCGCGAACCATCTTTTCCATCTCACGAACGGTCATTTGATTGTCGCAACCTTTAAGTGCCAATTTGTATTGATCGGCGGTGGGCACAACAACCAACGTGCGCGCGTGCCCTGCGGAAAGACGTCCATTTTCGATCAGTGCGATAACGTCGTCGCTAAGCGTGAGAAGGCGCAACGTATTTGCCACTGCCGAACGGCTTTTGCCAATACGGTCGGCGGCAACTTCCTGCGTCATGTTGAACTCCGTCATCAACGTTTTGATAGCGCGAGCCGCTTCGATAGGCGAAAGATCTTCACGTTGCAGGTTTTCGATTAGTGAAATTTCCTTGATTTGTTGCGGTGTATAGTTGCGGATGATAGCAGGAATATCTTTTTTTCCGGCAAGCTTACTTGCTCTAAAACGACGTTCGCCGGCAATGATCATAAAACGCTTGCCAACAGGCGTTACAACGATGGGTTGAATAACACCGTGTATCTTGATACTTTCCGCTAACTCTGCAAGGGCATCTTCGTCAAAATTTTTGCGTGGTTGCTCGTAGTTGGGGTCAATTTCCATAAGGGAAATGGTCACAACACCGTCTTGAGCGCCTTTTTGTTGATTTTCGTCCGCAGGAGCCACAACGTCAAAATCGTTCATGCCCATCAGCGATGCAAAACCTCTGCCTAATCCTTTGTTTACTGCCATAGTATACTATTCCTCTCTTTGTAAAAATTGTTCCGTCAATGCGGAATATGCCGCTGCACCGCTGGAGTTTGGCGAGTGCAAAAAGATAGGTACGCCAAAACTGGGTGATTCCACCAAACGCACGTTGCGCGGAATGGGTACCGTGTACATCTTTGCACCAAAATACTTGTAGATTTCCGCCGTGACCTGCTTGGACATGGTGGTGCGAGTGTCGTACATTGTCAAAACTACGCCGTTGATTGTCAAATTGGCGTTAAGGCGCATTTTGACGATTTTGATAGTATTCATCAACTGGCTGAGACCTTCCAGCGCAAAAAATTCGCTTTGGATGGGGATAACGACACTGTCACTTGCCACAAGAGCGTTCAAAGTGAGCAGTCCAAGGCTTGGTGGACAGTCGATAAACACGTAGTCGTAGTCATTTTTGATATCCGTCAAACGGGATTTTAGCACACTTTCACGCGAAGGCACCGAAACAAGGTCCACTTCCGCTGCGGCAAGGTCGATATTGCACGGCAAAATGCTCAAATTTTCCACCATGGTTTGCTGAATAACCTGTTCGGCGGTGCAATCACCCATCAAAAAGTCATAGCAGGTAAGTTCCAGTTGATTTTTCTCGATACCGTAACCGCTGGTGCTGTTACCTTGCGGATCAAAATCTATCAGCAGAACCTTTCGGCCGGCTTTTGCGACGTATGCGGAAAGGTTTATTGCCGTGGTGGTTTTACCTACGCCACCTTTTTGGTTGGAAAAACAAATAATTTTGCCCATAATATCTCCTTTGACGAAAAACAAATCGATTGTGTTAAAGTATACCATAAAACGCAAAGATTTTCAACAATATGGTAGCACAAAACAAGATAAGTGCATATTTTAACAAATATATAATAACACACTTGCAGGCAAAATTAAATACCATTTGCAAATTTTTTGACACAAAAACGCCACGCCTGCCCAGATTTTTGTTGTTTTGGCAGGAATTTTTGCTCCACCCGTGGATTTTTGGCATATTTGATAACGCTTTGTTGAGATAGAGCATGATACTTGCGACAATGGACGTCGGCACTGTGGGTTTGCTAAAACGACCAACAAACTGTCCTAACTGCGGCAGAGGTAATCATCAATCGCCCGCTCCGTTGCATTTTGCTAATTTAGATTTTTACAAATCGAACACACGACCACAACCAATAGCGCACAACAATCGCAGAGTGTAATCAATAACCCGCTTCCTTGCGAAAAACTAAAAATTACCACCTGCCACCATAGAAAAACGCTACACTTATTTTGACGACAAAGCAAGTAATTTTTATCTATTTTGTGGTAATAACGGCGGCAGCGGACACCGCCCTACGATACAGAAACCTATATCAACAAATAACGTCTTTTGCGTATGCAACACGGAAGCGGAAGGCGCAAGCTATTTCCACGCGATATTGCAATTATTTCAATAATAATTTGTATATGCAACAAGGAAAAAGGGGACTGCAAGCACTTCTCTACGGCAAAAACACTGTGATAGGAAAATTAGCCTATTGTAGGTATATACCCTGCAACGGTCGTATCGCACTACGGGTTCGGCTACACTCAGGGTGACGGGATGTGTCATCTTCGGCAAATGTTTACTTATCTGTGGTATGTTTCCGTATTGTCCTTTCGGGTTTTATCGTATTGTTGACTTTTCTCGCAAAAACGACTTGCCACGGTGCAAAAACGGAACGAAAACGCTTTGAAAATATCTTTATGGCAGGCATATTGTCAAATTCGTGGTATATCTAAAGTAGGTATGTTACGCAAATAGTTGAGATTTTCGTCGTAAAGTGGTAAAATGTTTGCGTGAGGTACGCTATGAATTCTACAATCGTTGCCCTTTCCACAGCGCGTGGTCGCAGTGCCATTGCTGTTGTGCGTATGAGTGGCGAAAACGCTATCAATATTGCAAAACAATTTTTTGCACCCTTCCCCACACAACCCAACTATTTGCGCGTGGGAACTTTGCGCACACAACGTTTCGACGAACATGCAATGTGCGTGTATTTTTCTGCACCCCATTCCTACACGGGGGAAGACACGGTGGAATTTCACTGTCACGGCGGTACGGCGGTATCGCAGGCGGTAATCGAGCAGTGCCTAAAACACGGTGCGGTGATGGCGCAAAACGGCGAATTTAGTAAACGCGCGTTTATCAACGGCAAACAAAACCTTACCAATGCCGAAGGTATAATCGAAATGATTGATGCAGAAACGGCATCGGCGGCAAAAGCGGGCGCAAATTTGCTGGAAAACAAACTGGGAAAACGCGTTGTTGAGTTGCAAGATAGGTTGTTGGACCTTATTTCCGCTTGCGAAGCGACCTTGGACTACCCCGAAGAAGATTTGGAACTGCCTACCACTCAAACTGTGGCAAAGGGGTTGGAGGAAATTTCCCAAACGTTAGCTAACATAATTGCCACGTCCGCCTTGGGCAAAGTTGCAAAATATGGTATCGACGTTGCCATCGTGGGCGCGCCCAACGTGGGAAAATCGTCGTTACTTAACGCGCTTTTGGGCACCGATAGGGCAATCGTCTCCGGTATCGAAGGTACCACGCGTGACGTTTTGACGGAAAGCGCCTACTTCCGTGATATCAAATTTAACTTTATCGACACTGCAGGTCTTCGCGACACGCAAAACGAAATCGAAGCGGAAGGTATCAAGCGCGCCAAAGCCGTTGCGGAAAAAGCCGACGTCATTTTGTACGTGGTGGACAACCCCAACGACCAAACGGTTTTTGCCACCGACAAACCGCTTATAAAAATATACAACAAGGCAGATTTGGGCGCAAAAACGCAACTTTTAGCTAACGAAATTGCCCTTTCTGCAAAAAGTGGCGAAGTGGAAGAGCTAAAACAACGGCTTTATGATATGTTCAATGCCGGCGAAATACAAAATTCCGATTTGCTCATCACAAACGAACGACACCTTTCTTGCTTGACGCAGGCAAAAGCGCAAATTGACGTTGCGCTTGAGGAAACTCAACGTGCCACGTTGGATATCGTCACAAGTGCCATGCGTGACGGCTGGCAAACGTTGGGAGAGATTACCGGTACTAACGCTCAAGAAGATATAATTGACAGAATTTACTCAAAATTCTGCCTTGGAAAGTAATTTTAGAGGTAAAAAGTGAAAGATTTTGACGTTATTGTTGTCGGCGCAGGTCATGCCGGTTGCGAATCGGCACTTGCTGCGGCACGTTTGGGATGTAAAACGCTTCTGTTAGCAACCAATTTAGATACGGTTGCTTTTTTGGCGTGCAATCCCAGCATAGGCGGAACTGCCAAAGGTCAAATTGTCCGCGAAATCGACGCTTTGGGTGGCGAAATGGCACTCAATGCCGACAAAAGTTTGTTGCAAATGCGTATGCTCAACCGTGGGAAAGGTCCTGCGGTGTACTCTCCACGTGCACAAGTGGACAAAAACTTGTACCACGTCAACATGAAAAAGACGGTGGAAAACACCCCTAATTTGTATTTGCGTCAAGCGGAAGCAACCAAGGTACAAGTGGATGATAACGGTATTTTTACCGTTACAACTGCGGTAGACTTGCAATACACTGCCAAAGCGGTAATTTTGTGTTGCGGTGTGTATCTAAATTCACGCACGTTGGTGGGAAAATGCATCCGCGAAAGCGGTCCAAACGGCTTTGCCAATGCCAAAATGCTTACTCAAAGTTTGGTAGACCTTGGTTTTACCGTACGTCGATTCAAAACGGGAACGCCCGCGCGCGTTAGATTGACCTCTATCGACCTTGCAAAAACGGTGGAACAGGTTGGTGAAAGCGACGTTACGCCATTTTCCTATCTAACGGATAGTATTCCATCCACAAAACGTAGCTGTTACCTTACCTACACAACGGAACAAACAAAACAAATAATTTTGCAAAATAAGCACCTTGCCCCCTTGTACAACGGAAGTATCAACGGTGTTGGACCACGTTACTGCCCCAGTTTGGAAGACAAAATCGTGCGTTTTTCCGACAAAGATCGTCACCAAATCTTTTTGGAGCCGGAGTCGGAAGATACCTGCGAGTTTTACGTTCAAGGTGCATCCACAAGTATGCCTGCGGAAATTCAATCGCAAATTTACCACTCTATCGAAGGGTTGGAAAACGTGGAAATCATGCGTGATGCCTACGCAATCGAGTACGATTGTATTGATGCGACGGAGCTGGATGCAACGTTGATGTCTAAAAACGTCAAAGGATTGTTTTTTGCCGGACAAATCAACGGTACCAGTGGCTACGAAGAGGCTGCTGCGCAAGGTTTGGTTGCAGGTATCAATGCCGAAAGATTTTTGCATGGCAAAAGTCCCGTTACCTTCCGCCGAGACAACAGCTACATTGGTGTGCTTATTGACGATATCACCACAAAGGAAACGCTCGAACCCTACCGCATGATGACAAGTCGCGCGGAATATCGCCTTGTTTTGCGACAGGACAACGCCGATTTGCGTTTGACGGAAATCGGGCGAGAAATTGGTCTTGTAAGCGACGAGCGTTATGCCAAGTTTTTGCGCAAAAAACAACAAATGGAGCTTTGCCAAAAACAACTAAAAACGGTTGTTTCCCCCAAGGTGTACGGCTCGTTGTTTGAAAGTAAAAACGAACCGGTTACGGGTGCCGGACTAACGCTGGACGAAATGCTCCGCCGAACGAATATCACCATCGACGACGTAAAGTCGTTAGGATTTTTCCAAGATATAGATAACGACGCCCTTGCAGAGATTGAAATTGAGTGCAAATATCGTGGATATATCCAAAAGGAAATGGACGCAATCGCCCAAGCAAGCAAGTTAGAAAGCAAACCATTGCCCCAAGACATCGACTATGCGACCATTGATGGATTGCGTATCGAAGCCCGCCAAAAACTAAACAAAATTCGCCCACAAAACCTTGGACAAGCCGGACGTATCAGCGGTGTTTCCCCTGCAGACATCCAAATACTTATCGTCTATCTGGCACAACACGGAAACTAAAATTGCACCAAACGTACACTTTAACCCCCACTTTTGTATGCGTTAAACCCCACTTTGGTGCAAATTTGTAAAATGAGAGTATCAACGTGAGTATGTAAACGCCTTGACGAAAACGTTGTTGCCTATTTGCCGTATAGGTGTACCCAAAACGCGACGTTTGTCGTGCGGGCGATTGCCTGTTGCGCGGTAGGTTTCAAAAAGGACCTTGTGCAGTAACGCATCCTCTAACACCTTTGAGCGGGTATTTACGTTATTCGTGCGGTAATGCGCTTTCGAATATCGTTGCAAGCGGTTTGAAATTCTTACGCAAGGTTTTGAAGGCGCAAGATAATTTTAACGTTAAAATAAATAATAAAAACAGTAGTTTATTGCTACTTCAACAATAATATGAAACAATTTATTTTGCAAAACACCAATATCGAGTTGACGGAAAAAATGGTGGAACAGTTGGATTTCTACTGCGACTTTTTGCGCGCGGAAAACGAAAAGTACAATCTTACCGCCATTACCGACGTTGCCGAAGTTTGGGAAAAACACTTTGCCGATAGTATTCTCGGCGCGGTTGCAATTCCACAAAACGCAACCTTGTGCGACGTGGGTAGCGGTGCCGGATTTCCCGCCCTGCCTCTAAAAATTGCGCGTCCCGATATTCAAGTCACTTTGGTAGATAGCCTTGCAAAACGTATCAATTTTGTTACCATGCTTTGCGAAAAAATCGGCATCGACGGTCAATTTGTCCACTCTCGTGCGGAAGATTTTGCCAAAACTCACAGCGAAAAGTTCGATGTTGCCACCGCTCGTGCCGTTGCTCCATTGCCCATTTTGTTGGAATACGTCGCGCAAATCGTAAAGGTAGGGGGAATCGTTCTTGCCTACAAAACGGACCTTGCGGAAGTGGACCAAGCAAAAAACGCGTGTAAAATTTTGGGACTAAAACTGGAAAAACACCTGGATTTTACTCTGCCAAACGGCAGTAACAGATGCTTGCTTGTGTATCGCAAGATTGCCCATACCCCCAAACTTTACCCCCGTGGACAAAACAAACCACGCAAAATGCCATTGTAGGCGTATTTGGCGTTGTGATTTAACAATTTATAACGGATTTGTAAAAAATCAAGCAGATAGGCAAGGACTTGTTATCAAAGGTAGATATATTGATTTGTGACAGTTTGATCGACGTCGGGAATTGCAAAAGCACGTTCTCGGGATTGATTATATCCGTATCGACTTGTCTAATCTTAAAAACTGTAAATTATCAATTCAAGCACGATGCCTTTTTGAGAGTGAAACAAAAATACGATTTGCCACAGTTCAACCGCGGTGATTAAAACATCATATCACACCAAAAAACTCGACGTTAGAGGGTGCAACTAAGGGATTTATTTTCCCAAAAAATTAAGGTATAGTCAAATCACGGCTATACCTTTTTAATTTGGAATGGAAACTGAGCCAATTCCTATATATTTAATTTCGATTCTTTGACAACGCTTTCCATCAACCTTTTCTGCTTTATGAACTATAACCTTTTCTATGAAGGTGCGTATAATTTCACAATCAAGTTTTTGAATATCATAATATTTTTTAGCAAGGTCTAGAAAGTAGTTGACGTTAATTATCTTTTCACTCTCATCACCGATAGCCATATCGAGTATTCTAAAATGGTATTTTAGATATATCGGTTTTCTAAGCACGCACCGTTTTTTTATTATATCAAGTTTGCAAATTGTTACTTTGGTGATGGCGAATTTTTTCAATTACGCTTTTTAGCCATATCGAGTATTCTAAAGTGGTATTTTAGATATATCGGGTTTCCTAAGCACGCACCGTTTTTTATTATATCAAGTTTTCAAAGTATAAACGTTTGCGCCTTTTTTGATTATGCAGAGTTTTTTTAACTATGTTTTGATTGTTGTTTAACGAGTTTTTCCACTCCGCAAACCAATTTTAGTTGCATATCGTTGCGTTTTTGTGCAAATACGGCTACTTTTCTACCGGTGGTTATCAGGCAAAATAATATTGCTTGCAAATTAGTTGTAAAGGTAATCTCTAATTTTATCTGCTAATTTTTTGTTGCTTTCGTAGTCCCACTCCCACTTTTCTTTGTCGAATTTTGCGCACGTAAATTCGTGTTGGAATATTTTATCCTTTCCGCAATTTGCGCAGCTGCAGCAAAATTCCACCACAATGCTTGCTTTTGTGTCTCCCGGCTGGTAGGTAACTCCAACAACGTGCCAAGCAACGTCGTCGTTGTAGTTGTAAACAAGGTCGCAATTGGGGCAACTGGAACGTTTTATTCTTGCCAAATTTTTGAAAAATTCCACAATGGAAAAAATAAACAAAGATATGCCAAACACCATGGGCAGATATCTCCAGTCGCTTTTGATAACCAAGTACAACACTTCGATACCCACCGCAATAATCATCGTAATTATCGACATAATTAGTTCTGCTTTCTTTGCCGATTTTACCGTTTGACGGTAAACGCCGCTGCTACACTTTTTCATTTGTTCTCCTTTGTCTCCAATGTGGACATTAACAAATTTCTATCATTATTATACTATTTTGACGTTGCCAAGTCAAGAGATTTGTGGAGAAGGTAAAATATTTGCAACGTTCTTCGACTATTGCACCCAAAATGATAAACCGCCGAGCAAGTGTAATACTTTTTTAGCATGGAGCATAAAAACGCAATCCGCCATTTCAACGGAAAACACCACAACTTACAACAAAAAGCAACATATCAAAAAAGCACAACGTTTTTTCGGTGACGTTCCAAATGCAATTTGCCGACGGCTTTCTTCTACGCCAAAATGATTATAACAGTTTAGACGCTTTTGGAGTGTTTTGCGAACAATACGAGTACAATAAATTTATATCAAGTTTTTTACCCTTTACTCGTTGTATTGAAAAGACAATTTACTATTTCTCAACCATTGCACTTGAAAACACCACAACTTACAACAAAAAGCAACATATCAAACAAGCACAACGTTTTTTCGGTGATGTTCCAAATGCAATTTGCAGTTTTTTATCTGTTGCACTTAAGAGTATAATTCACTACTAAAAAACAAAAATCTCGATACGTATCGAGATTTTTGCGTTTTTATTCCATTTTTTAGTCGTTTTTGCTTATCAACAATTACTCCGCCAAACGGTAGATTGCTTCCATGTACAACTCTGCCATAAGTTTTAGGCTTTGCAAACTGATGCACTCGTTGGGCATGTGGATGGTTTGTTCTTCCCCGGGGAAAAGTGGTCCAAAAGCAACGCAGTTGGGCAAACATCTGGAGTACGTTCCACCACCAATTGCAATGGGGCTGTCGTTTGCGTTCATTGCGCTGTTGTACACGTCCATCAAAGTGGTAACAAGGTAGGTATCACTTGCCACAAACAACGGTTCGCTTGCGTGTTTGCCCACGATTTTGCAAAAACTCGGGCTGTTTTCCACGATAAGACTTTCCATTTGAGCGCACGTGTAGGAAACGGGGAAACGAATATCTACCGTGATGGTAACGTTGCCTTGTTCGTCGGTATTGATGACGTCCAAACTGCACGTAAGGTTACCGCTTTCGCTGTCGTGTAGGCAAATTCCCCATTGTTTGCCGGTGGTATCACAGCACTTGTCATGCAAAAATGCCAACGTTGGGTTTTGTGGATATGCGTTGTGAAGCATTTTTATTACGGGATGTACCGCGTTGATACCTTCGTTGGGGGTGCTTCCGTGCGCCGATTTGCCCAGCGAAGTGTAGGCATACACGCCATTTTGCACGCTTTCGGTAACGTTGCCCACAATTTGTAGTTTAGTGGTGCTGGTTGCCACACATTTAGACGGTACAACGTTGGCTCTTTCGCCTGCGTTGATGGTTACGCCGTCGGGCAGTCTACCGCAACTAAGTGCAAATTGGAAAATTCCCTTTTCACGGTTGATAACGGGAAAATCGCCATCGGGACTAAAGGAAATATCAGGGTAGGGCATTTTGCCAAAGTAGTGACGCATACATTCCATCCCGCTTTCTTCGTCGCAACCGAAAATAAGGCGGATTGTTTTTGTCGGTTCAAATCCGGCGTCTTTTAACGCTTTTAGTGCAAAAAGACAGGCAATCATCGGACCTTTGTCGTCCATAGTGCCACGTCCAAAAATTTTTTCGTCGTGGATTTCCGCAGCGTAGGGTGGGTACAACCACTCTTCCGCCTTGCTGGGAACAACGTCCAAATGACCCAAAATGCCCAAAACGCCCTTGCCACTGCCGACAAAATCTACGTGACCGGCATAACCGTCGCAGTTTACAACGTCAAATCCCATGTTTTGCGAGGTTTCCAAAACGTAGTCTAAGCACTTTTTGATTTCCACACCGAAGGGCGCATTTTGGCTGGGTGCATCCTTTTCGGTATTGAAACGTACCGTTTGTTGCAACACTTCCACCATTTGGTTGAAGTTTTCGTTCAAGATTTGTTTTGCTTTGTTCATAGATAATTCTCCTGTTAGAATGCGTTTTGCGTTTTTGACTTTTCGATTGCAACGCGACGTGACAAAAATTCACACCGCAACCAAAAACGACAGTTTTGCAAAAGATTTTGCCGAATGGCAAAAGATTTCCTTCGTATAGATTATAATATAAGAAGTTATTGCTTTGCTCGCAAGGAGCAGGAATTTTGCCGTTTTACAATCTCTAAGCACAAAAACGACAGTTTTGTATCAAAACGATAGTTTTGCAAAAGATCTCCTTCGTATAGGATATATTATATCTATTTTACGATTTTTTGCAACAAAGTTGTGCCAAAATATGCAAAGTAATCTCAAAAACTCACAACAAAACAACCACCACGACAATAAAAGGTTGATTGGTTTGCTTTTGCCACCAAAAACGCAAAACTTCCATTTCAATCACACAACGGCTCAATTCTTTGCAGTCAAAACAAAAGGTTATCGCATTATTACACATCTTTGCAAAAAACTTTTTGTATACTGTACACAAAAACAATTTTATGTGCTATTATATATAGGCTTATAACAAAAACATACTACAAAAGGACGACTATGACTAAAAGTAACGATGGACATCGCGAACGCCTACGCCAACGTATGCTAAAAGAAGGCTTGCAATCCTTTCAAGACCACGAAATTTTGGAATTGTTACTGTTTCAATCCATCCCCCGAAAAGATACAAACAAAATTGCTCACGACCTGATTGACGGTTTTGGCAATCTTTATAACGTGCTCAACGCCACGCCCGAACGCTTGATGACGGTGGAGGGTGTTTCGCGCATCACCGCTTGCAACCTTGCCATGCTAAAGGAGGTATAACCAAGGAAAAGCCAAACGTCCAAAGTTCAGTTCAGAAAACTCCCTTATCGAGTTTGCTCGCGTGCTAATCGCCGACGACTACGTCGAAAATCTTATCGTCGTGTACGTCGATCCGTCTACCACCTACCTGCATCACGAGATTTTTTCTTCCAACGATCCCGAACGAGTGGACGTGGATATCAAAAAGGTGGTTGCAACGGCAGTGCGAGTGGGCGCAAATGCGGTTGTTCTTGCCCATTGTCACCCCAACGGCGAACTTTACCCCAGCGAACCGGATATCCGCTTTACGCGTAACCTGTTTTTTGCGTTGGGCAGTTTAGATATTCTCGTGCTGGACCATATCATTTTTAACGGTGGCAACCAACACTTCAGTATGTACGAAACGGGCATAATGAAGCAAATCCAATCGGATTATCGCAAAGTTTTGTTCTCATAAACAAAAACTCGCTTGCGCAAAGGGAGCAGGCATCGAAACGTCTCAACATACACCAAACACGCCTTTTAACATATGTAAATAGGTATTTTAAGCGGTACTTTTGTAACACAACTCAATATTCGTTGCAAATCGTATCATATAACTATGCCCAAACTGCCCATTCAAGCAGTGTTTGTGTTGAGTTGAAAATGCAAACCACGTTAGCAAACGATAAATAGATTTTTGGAAACAAATCATATCTGTTTTACAAACTATACGCAACGGCTCTCGCTGTGGTAAAAAATATATAATTAACTCTCAAGGAGAAATTTACTCATGTCACAACAACTTCGTACAAGATTTGCCCCCAGTCCAACAGGCTACATGCACATTGGTGGGGTGCGCACGGCATTGTATTCATTTTTGTACGCCAAAAAGAAAAACGGCAAATTTATTTTGCGTATCGAAGATACCGACCAGGGTAGATACGTAGAAGGCGCAGTAGAGATTATCTATCGTACCCTTCGCGAAACGGGTATTATGTACGACGAAGGTCCGGACGTTGGCGGTGACTACGGTCCGTATATTCAAAGTCAACGCAAAAACGAATATTTGCACTACGCACAACAACTTGTCGAAAGCGGACATGCCTACTACTGTTTCTGTTCAGAAGAACGTCTTGCATCCTTGCCGGACGTTAACGGCGCGCGCAGATACGACAAACATTGCTTGCACCTTAGCAAGGAAGAAATTGCAATGCGCCTTGCTCGTGGCGACAAGTACGTTATTCGTCAAAACATGCCTACCGAAGGCAAAACCACCTATCACGACGAGGTTTACGGCGATATTACTATCGAAAACGCCGAGTTGGAAGACCAAATTCTTATCAAGTCGGACGGCATGCCTACCTACAACTTTGCTAACGTTATCGACGACCACCTTATGGGTATCAACTGCGTTATGCGCGGTATCGAATACCTTTCGTCCACACCCAAGTACAACCTTTTGTACGACGCTTTGGGTTGGGAACGCCCCATCTACATCCACATGCCACCCATCATGAAGGATGCACAACACAAACTTTCCAAGCGCAACGGTGATGCCAGCTACGAAGACCTTATCAAAAAGGGATTTTTGAAGGATGCAATCATCAACTACATTGCTTTGCTGGGTTGGTCTCCTAAGGACGATAGCGAAAAAATGAGTTTTGAAGAACTTCAACAAAAGTTCGATATCAGCGGTATCAACAAAAGTCCGTCCATTTTCGATCCCGTAAAACTTGCTTGGCTAAACTCTCTCTACATCAAGGAAATGACGCCCGAAGCCTTTGCCGACTATGCAAAACCTTGGATTGAAAACTGCTACCTAAAGGATTTTGATACCCAACTCGTTTGCAAATTGTTGCAATCCCGCGTGGAAACCTTTGCGGAAATCCCCGAAAAATTGGACTTTTTGGTAAACTATGGCGAGTTCGAAAACGATTTGTACTTCAACCAAAAACAAAAAACCGATGCCGAACAAGCAAAAACAGTTTTGCCCCTTGTAAAGGATGCGTTGCAAAATGTAACCGAGTGGGACAACGCACATTTGTACCAAGCGTTGGTAGATCTTGCCCAAGCACAAGGTATCAAAAACGGCAAAGTTTTGTGGCCTGCACGCATTGCTTTGACAGGTCGCGCGTCCACTCCCGGTGGAGCTAGCGAAGTTGCCGAATTGCTTGGCAAAGAGGAATCTCTCCGCCGTTTAGACGTGGCAATTGCAAATTTGAACAAGTAGTTGACAAAATAAAAGCAAAAAACGATTTTTGCAACAAATTCTAAATATCAATTTTTCAAATTCCAACATAATAATTAAATATTCGACGTCGAATGTTTAATTCAAACGTTTATTACAGAACCAATCAAATAGCAAATCAAAAGTCATCGAGTGTTTTCGGTGACTTTTTTGTTATGTCGTCGGTTGTTTGCTGTTAACAAAGAAATTTCGCACTGACATTACTATAACAAAATATTTGAAAAAATATTGTATTGCTCTTTACAAATGGTAAAAATCGTGATAAACTAAAAATGCCAAACAAGTTTAATATTAGCAGACGTAGGGATATTTTCTTTTGCACGGAAAAATGTTTCTTTTTTGCGCACGAAATAATCACAAGAATTTGACAAAATCGCAAATTCCGCAGGTTATTTCGTGGGTATATCCTTTCGTGTGCTTGATACTTGTTTGGCGACAATTGGAGTTTGCGTTTTTGGTGCGCTAACTTCGGTTGGCGCATTTTTTATTTGAGGAGGATATTACAATGGAAGAAAAAAGCGTAAGTCAAAACACCAAAACTATTTCAAGCGCAACGCGACGTCGCAATTCCTTTATCTTTGGCGGAATTGCTTTGGCAGTAGTAATTCTTATAGGCGTTTGGATATGGAATTCGCAAGACGTTAACGCACCATTTATTTTGTGCGTGATAGGCGCAATTATCGTATTTACACTCGTGTCTTGTTTGATATTGGCAAACAACTTTATTGGAGAAATGTTACTGGAAATTTTTAGTTGGGGTTTTGTAAAGTTTCCGGAGCTGATTTTCATGTTAGACCTTGACGGTATCATATGGTTACTAACCGTAAAACTGTTGTTTTGGATTTTGGGCATTATATTAGCAATCGGGGCAGGATTGTTGGCAATAGCATTAAGTGGGCTTATGTCAATTTTTGTGTATCCGTTCGCTTTGGCAAAGAGTTTTAAGGAGTATTAAAATGAAAAAACAATTAATTTTACTACTTTTAGTAGCACTTTTGGTGTGTTGCGTTGGATGTAATACGTCGACAACCTATACCATAAAGTGGTATGATCAAAACGGAAATTTATTGACAACTACTTCAGTCGAAGAAAACGCAATACCAACCTACAATTATACACCGATTGATACCGACGAGTATCACTACGAATTTTTGGGTTGGTCGGCAACGCTTGACGGACAGGTCTTGTCTGCCCTTCCTACCGCAACTGCGGAAATATCTTTTTATGCTTGCGTACGTGCAACAAAAAAATCTTATACACTCACGTTTGACAGTAATGGTGGTAGTTCGGTAGACTCCATAACCGTCGAATATGGTTCGGTCGCCGTTGCTCCGCCAAAACCACATTTAGATCAAAAACGTTTTGTGTGCTGGTGCACCGACTCGGCATTGACTACGGAAGTTAACTGGGCAACGCCTATCACAGGTAACGTAACTTACTATGCTAAATGGACGGACGAACTTTCTAATTCTACAAAGTATACAATCTCTTGGTACGACGAAAACGGCAAATTATTAAACACTTCATCCGTTTCCGATGGAATGACACCTACTTATACGTACACATTGACTGATACTGCAGAATATCGTTACGAATTTTTGGGTTGGTCTAATACAAAAGGCGGACAAGCATTGACTACAATCCCTGCTGCAACAAGTGATGCAAGTTACTATGCTTGTGTTAAAGCAACAAAGAACAATTATACAATCACCTTTGATAGTAACGGCGGTAGTGCAATGGTTCCGATAACCGTGGAATACGGAACAGCTGTAAAAGAGCCGACTTCCCCAACGTTAAGTGGATATACATTTGTTTGTTGGTGTACTGATTCTTCTTTGAACACTGCCGTCAATTGGGCAATGCCTATTACGGGTAACGTAACTTACTATGCAAAGTGGACGCAATCCGCAAAACCTATTACAAAATATACAATTTCTTGGTACGACGAAAACGGTAAACTGCTTAATGCCGATTTCGTTGCGGAAAACGTAACGCCGTCGTATGCTTATAATCCTACAAACACTGCAGAATACAGCTACGAATTTTTGGGTTGGTCAACAACTCGTGACGGACAAATTCTTTCGCAAATTCCTACAGCTACACAAAATGCAAGCTACTATGCAAAGATAAAAGCAACAAAAAACAAATATACAATCGTATTTAACAGTAATGGCGGTAGCGCAGTAGAATCTATCACGGTAACGTATGGCACGGTTATTTCCAAAGTTCCCACAACAGAATACGAAGGTCATAAATTTGTAAGTTGGTGTACCGACTCTGCTTTAACGTCTGCCGTTGATTGGTCGTTGCCTGTAACGGCAAACGTGACGTACTACGCAAAATGGAATATCTCGATAGATATAAAACAATATCTAAATGCACTTCTCAGTGGGTATAAACTCGATCCGTATAGTTATTTACCGGAGAGCATGCGTCCCACTTTCCAAGACAATTTGATAGATGCTGACGACGTTGTTGGCGATTACTCAAGTTTTGTAAACGTTTCTAACATCACTTCGCAAGGATTTGGCGAACAATGGCACATGGTTTTAGATAATCTTCAGGAATCTAAAAACTTCTTTAACGTGTTGAGCGTTGTGGAAACGGTATCGTCCGGTGCAGTTACTGCGTTTAACAACTATTTTGACAAAAACCCAAGCGAAACGGCTCGTTATACCGTTAAAAACGGCATTTATTCTACAACTATCGACTACGACGGAACCTCGTTATTCTTTGTTGTTGAGTACACCGACACCATTCCTGTGTTTGGCGAACAAAGTGTTCAAATCGCACTTTCCTTAAATGTTGAAACGGGCGAAAAAACTTCTCGTATTCAAATAGGTGATGCAAACGCATTGCGCTATACCGTAGGTGAAAATTCCTACGAATTCGACATCAAGTATTTGGGTGTAAGACGTGCACACTTTGACGTTAGCAAGGATGCGGACGGCAACGTTAGTGGACATATTAACGAGTTTATTACCGCTGCCGATTCGATAGAAACGGCAAGCGCGGCAGATTTTTATGTTAACGATAAATACGTTGTTGCTGTTGGAAACAAAGCAGATGCTTACGTTGCATTTACAGGTTATATTGCAGAAACTTACGACGTGGTCACCGGAAAATTATTGGGCTACGAAGTGCAAGAAACTCAAAAACAACTTTCCGTTACTTACAATACGCTTTGGTTTGATTTATGCAACGTTAGTGGTATCACGTCTATCAAACAAGATGCCGACGAAAACATCTATATCAATGGTTCTTCCGCCAAGTGGGAAGTTAAAAAGGTTGGTGGTATTAGTTTGAAGACAGCCTCGAGACGTTTCGATATCGAGTTTAGAACGCAATATTTCTACACCTACGATACGGAAAACGAAAAATACGTCGAAGTTAAAGCGAGTGTTCCAATGATGTTTATTCAACAAGAAAACTTCGACACCTTCACCGATGATGTTAAATCGACAAACAACGTTACGTTGACTGTTACGACAGACGACACAACTCTCGATGCAATAAAAGAATATTATACAACGTTGGTGCCTGTTTTTATAGAAAACAAAGACAAAGTTACTTCTGCCCAAATATTAGAGTACATCGGCGATAAAATAACGTTTTAGTAAAGTAACTAACAAAAAGTAAAACGAATTGGCAATTCGTGGAACTTGTTTAATTTCAAATGATGCATTGACTAATGTAAATTTTCTAAAAAGTAAGGCGAAATAATCATTCGTTCTAAAACCCAAAAGACCTGCACTTGTCGTGCAGGTCTTTGTGTTTACTGTTTATTCAATTTTTCTTCCGTTATTCGACAGCTTCTCTAATTGCAGTAGCAACGTTGTCCGTTACGTAGTTTGTCAGTTGGTAACTAACAAAGCCCACGCGGAAACGCAAAATGGTGTGCATGGGGATGTATTCGCCCACAACGTCGGTGCCGATTCTGTCCAATCCCTTTTCCGTAAGGTCGGGAAGGTTAACCTGCGTCATAAAGGACATTCCGTCCAACAAAACGTCCAAGCGGTTAACAATGGTGGGCACTTGCGCGCTTTCCGTTGTGCCGTCAAAGGTGTGCTCTAACAAAAATCTTTGTGATGCGTTGTACACAAAGGACATTTTCTTTGTGGATTGTGTAAGCGGATCGAAAACCATCACGTTGGGGCTATCTTGAAAACCGCCGTTGGTTTTGTCGAAACAACGAATGTACGTCAGCACTTGGTTGTTGTCGATAACGTTGGTGCCGGAAATTTCCGTTGTGACGGGATCTTCGCCGTCTTTTACAGTTTTTGCGATTGTAGATTTTCCACGAGATTCGTAGGTGGTTTGTACGGAATAGTTGCTTGCGCCTTGATACTGCTTGCCAACGTAAAAACCGTTAGCGGTGGTAGAGGAGGAAATAGGCGTTTGTGCAACCCCCGTCGAAAACACAACTTCCGTGTTGGTGGTGGATTTCAACGTGTAGTGGGTGTCCGTTTGACTGTCGATATAGTCTGCAAGTTTTTGTGCGTCAACAATGCCCTTTTCGTAGGTGACAAGCATTGTTTGAGCCGTTGTAATTGTGGTTTTTTGTGCAGAAACGTCGGTATTTAGCGTTATCGTGAACGTTCCGCTGATGCTTTCGGGTGCAACGCGGTCCAGCTGTCCACCAAGCGGATTTAGCTCGCCGGAATACAAAAAGTCGCGGTAGTAGGTGCCGTTTGTGGTAGACGTGGAAGAACTAAAGTCGCAAAGGGATATATCGTAGGTCCAACTTTCGGTTGTGTCCCATCTAACCTTTTTTTCCGTTACGGCAACGTTGTTACAAGCGGTAAAAATACCCAACGTCAAAATCAAAAGAAGCGCAAGCGCAAATATTTTTTTCATTACTGTCCATCCTTACGGTAGATTTTTTTGTTCACGTGTTCGCGTTCGTTTCCTAAAGGTCGTCACGCAAACGATATTTTGTATAGTATACCACACAAAAGGGTGTTTTGACAAGTCTTATTGCGTGATTGCCTTTGCGCGTACTGCTATTTTGGGAAAAGTTGCAAAATTAGTGGGATAGCCGTTGCAATCGACGGTAAAAAATGGTAAAATACTTGCAAGCGGACGGGCGGAACCGTCCAAAGGACCAGCAAATGATAACCATCTACAAAAACAGTACAACTAAACAATCGGCAATGCAAATTGTCCAAGTGCTAAAACGCGTGGACAAAAGCAATTTGTCCGTTATGCACACGGTTATTGTGCCCGATCGCGCCTCGTTGGAAATGGAACGTCTAATTCTGCAACAGGTGGGCGGTAGTTTTAACGTGCAGGCGCTAACCTTCAAACGCCTTGCGTCACGCATTTTGCCCAAGTTCGACTACCTTTCCAAACAGGCGGGCATCATGGCGCTTACGGGAATCATCCAAGATAACAAACAGCACCTAAAGTGCTACACAAAGGGTGTGGACAGTGCCGGTTTCGTTGCCGATATGTACGATACCATCAGCATGATGAAATACTGCAAAATTCCGCCGGAAAGGTTGGACGACGAGCGTTTTCCGCGCAGTATTCGTACCAAAACGGCGGATATTGCCCTTTTGTATCGTGAATATCTAAATTATACTCAAAACAGATTTGTGGATTCCGCCGACAAACTGGATTTGCTGTGCGACCAGTTGCCCAAGGTGGAAAGTATCAAAAACGGATACTTTTACATTTGCGATTTCGACAACCTTTCCGCACAGGAACTTGCTCTTGTGGAACAGCTTATGCTAAATAGCCAAGGTGTTGCGGTGTCCTGCTGTGTTGGTAAAAAAACTGCCGACAAGTATTTGTACTTGGACGATATCTATAACGGCGTTTTGCAGGTTTGCGCGCGCAACGGAATCGAAGCGAACATCGTGGAAAACGCTCAAACCGCCCAAAACGAGGTAACAAGGCAAATAGGCGAGCATTTATATCGCTACACCACGCCAACTGCGGTGGAAAGTGGCAATTTTGTGGAAATCTTCCAAGGGGAAACGCGCTACAAGGAAGTGTACAACCTTGCCTGTCACGTGCAAAACTACGTGCGCGAAGGCGGGCGATTTAAGGATGTGTACGTTGTCACCAGCGACGTGGATAAATACGCAAATTCCATAGCCAATGTTTTTTCGCAGTTGCAAATTCCCTATTTTTGCGATAGGCAGTTTGCCTTGACTGACCAACCGTATGCGCAATTTGTGTTGGATTATCTAAATTTGTGCAACAACAACGGCAGATTGCAAAACGTTTTGAGTTTTGTTAAAAACTACTTGTACAGTGGCGATTTTGACGGCAACACCGACGAGAACGACGTGTACAAGTTTGAAAACTACTGCTTAAAGTACAATATTTCCTACCGTTACGACGGTTTTTCGTTAGGTTTGGACGACTACTACTATCCTCGTGCGGAAGTTTTCCGTCAAAAGTTTAACGATTTGTACAAGAACGCGACCTTCCCACGCTCGGCAAAAGGTGTAGATTTCGTTGCAGGGGTGCGCAATTTGCTGTCTATCTGCGACGTGGCAAACAGAAACGCCTTGCTTGCAGAACGCCAACTTGCCAATGGACTTTCCACGCAAAGTAGCGTAACAAGTCAAAGTGTAGAAAAATTCGAGCAGGTTTTAGTGCAAGCGGAAACCATTTTGGGCAACCGCTATCTTACGTTGGAAGATTTTATAAAATCTCTAACGGCAACGGTTGCATCGGTAAAAATTTCCGTCATACCGCAACACAACGACTGCGTTGTTTTTGCCAACATGGCAAAGGCGCGCAAGCACGATATCAAATTTTTGGCACTTTTGGGCGCAAACTACGGCGCAATGCCCATTGTAAAAAGCGATTGCAAATTGCTTACCGATTCCAACATCAAGGATTTGCTTTCGGCTGGAGTAAACGTGGAACCGCAAATTTCCACCGAAAACAAGCGCGAGAGGTTTAGTTTGTTCCAACTTTTGCAAGAACCGACGGACAAGTTGTACGTATCGTACACCGCCACCGACGGAAAAGACACGCTAATCCCATCCCCCTTTGTGGAGCAACTTTGCAACATGTTTTTGCAAAATGGCAAACCGCTTGCCGTGTGCGAGCAGGAAGTTGAAGACGTGTTTACAAAAAAACAAGCCATTGCCAAAGTGGTTTTGAACAATCGCAAACTTGCCGACCAACAAATGGTAAAAATGCCCACCTTCAAGGTGCTTAGCAACCTTTTCCACAAGGAAATCGAAAGGTATCATTTCCGCAAAAACGGTCAAGACGTAACCATTCAAGGTGGCGACAAGCTGTTTTTCAAAAGTGCGCGCACCAGCGTTAGCCAACTTACGCAATTTTTCCAATGCCCGTACAACTTTTATATCAAGTACGGTCTAAACGTAAAACCACGCGAAGTTGCCAAGTTGCAATCCAACGACTTGGGCACCATTTTGCACGACGTTATGGAACACTACGTTGCACAGGTGGACGTTACGGAAACGGACGAACAAACCAAGCAAAAGGCAGTGGAATGTTTCGACAAGGCGCTAAGTAGCGATTTTTACCGCGCGCTCAAAAACGACCCGCAAATGCAAGGTATCCTTTCGCAACTGCAGGCGGAAGCCATCCGCATGTGCAAAGTCGTCAAAAAACAACTGTCAAATTCCAAATTTACCAACATCAAAACGGAACTTTCCTTCGATGGCGAAAACGCCCCGATGGTGCAGGTGGACTACGGCGAAGGCAAGTTTAACCTTAACGGCAAAATTGACAGAATCGACGGCTACAATGGTCACTTGATCATAATTGACTACAAAAGTGGTGCCACCGCCGCCCACTACACGGAAACCAGCCTGTACGACGGTCAAAAAATGCAACTTTTGGTGTATTTACGTGCCGCGCAGGATTTCTACAAGTTGCGTCCTGCCGGATTTTATTATTTCAATATGCACAACAACTTTACCGACGCCACCGAAGAAAAGGTGTATACCTATCAAGGTCGCACGTTGAACGATATTGATATCGTCCGTGCAATTGATACCACTTTGGAAACGGGTGATTTTAGTGAAAAGTTGAACCTAAAACTCAAAAAAGACGGTTCCTTGCCACAAAAAAATACGCTAATCGAAGCGGAGCAGTTCGATCATCAAGTGACCTACGCAACGGAACTGATCAAGCGTGCAGGCAAACTGATGCATCGTGGCTACGTTGCCGTCACACCCTACGAAGGCGTTTGTTCCTTCTGCGACTACAAAGATATTTGCGATTTTGGCGACGTGTACAACTATGCTGCGCGCAAGGTAAAATCGGTAAACGCTAAAAACATAACGGACATTGTAACGGAGGACGAAGATGAGTAGAAAATACACCCCCGAACAACAAAACGTAATAGATTTTCCGCGCAACAATGCCCCCATGCAAAATATGCTGGTTTCGGCATCGGCAGGCACCGGAAAAACCACCGTTATGATCGAGCGCATTGCAAGGCTTATTTCTCAAGGCGTAAACGTCGATCAAATTGTGGTCGTCACCTTTACTACCCTTGCCGCTGCGGAAATGAAAACGCGTCTGCTTGCAAAACTGTCGCAACTTGCCGATAACGCACGCGTTCGCGAACAATTGGAAAAGTTAGATACCGCCTACATTTGCACCCTGCACTCTTTTTGCAGCGATTTGCTACGCAACTATTTTTACGTGGTAGATATCGACCCATCATTTACCATTTTGGATGGAATCACCGCTGCCAACCTAAAAAAGAACGCCGTCGACGAACTGTTCAAAGAGTACTTTGCCGAAAAGGACGACGATTTTTTGCGACTGTACAAAATTTATGCAACGGGACGCAAGGAAGAAAATTTCAAACAACTTGTTTTGCAGTTGTACGAGTTTTCACGAAACGTTGTAGATTTTGAGCAGTGGTATCAAAATGTACGCAAAACCTATCTTAACAACGACAATACTGGACCTTTAATGTCCATTTTGGTGCAAGATGTCTCTTCAAGTATCAATCACTACAAAGCGCAACTGCAACAACTTGTACAGCGTTGTCTTGCCGAAGGCGGTACGCAAATTGCACAAGTCTGCCAAGCCAATTTGGACAACCTAAACAAACTAAATCCGCTTGACGCTCAAAGTTTGTTTAACGATTTTTGCAAGTTTGATTGGCAACGGCTCGTTGCAAAAAATCGAAAGGTTTACGTTGCAATGGACGACGTCGTTATCGAAGAAAAAATCCGCGACGACTTCAAAGCTATCGACGAATCTTTCAAAAAGAAACGCGAAGTGTATCAAAAACTTACCAATAACAAAACGCTGGACGTTATGTGGCAGGAAATGGCACAATCGGTGCAACTGTCCGACAAACTTGTGGAAATGGTGTGCAAATTCCAAAACAAGTTTTTTGCTCTCAAAAAACGTCGTGGCGTTGTGGATTTTAGCGATTTGGAACATCTTACGTTGCAAGTTTTACGTGATGACGAATCGGCGGAAAGCATCAAGCAAAAGTACAAACTTGTGTTTGTGGACGAGTATCAAGATACAAACCCCGTGCAGGAAGCCATCGTCAACGCCCTTGCCAACGCCGACCACTTGTTTATGGTGGGCGATATCAAACAATCAATCTACGGTTTTCGTGGATGCGATCCCTCCTTTTTTGCCACCAAGCACCGCAAATATCTTCAAAATGACGGTGGTGTTGCCGAGCAACTAAACGACAACTTCCGCAGCAACAAAGATATTTTGGATTTTGTAAATCTTGTGTTTAATCAAATAATGACGGAAGATTTAGGCCAGGTAGACTACCGCCAAAACGCTCAACTGCGTGGACAAACGGAACGCACCCTAAAGCAAGTGCCGTCGGTACGTATCAGTTTTCTGCCAAAAAGCACCGTTGACGAACCTATCTGTGGCTACTACGACGTCACGAAACGCACCGATTTTCTCAACGAAAGCGCACAAGCAAAGGCTATTGCCAACCGAATCAAAAGTTACGTCGGCATGGCGTACAAAGACAAGGACGGCAACGCAAAACGCATCCAATACGGTGATATCGTAGTTTTGATGCGCGGTATGACTGCCCGCGCAACGGAAATTTACAACGCGCTGGTTGATTGCAACATTCCTGTTACGGCAGGGTTCAAACTGGACGGTTTTGCTTCCAAGGAAGTGCGCGAAATCGTCAACCTTTTGCGCGTTATCGACAACCCCTACAACGACGTATATCTTGTGGGTGTGTGCTTGTGTAGTTTTGGTGATTTGTCGGAAACGGATCTTGCCGACGTGCGACTTAACACAAGCGGACGGGTGCCATTTTTCGACCGTCTTTGCGAGTACGTGCAGTTGTATCAAAACGAAACGGCGCAAAAAATCGCCAATTTGCTAAAATTGTTGGACGATTTGCGATTTTATTCGCGTGGAGCATCCGTATGCGAAGTGGTGCTAAAGGTTATCGAACAAACCAATTTCGATTTGTTTGTTCAAGGTTTGCCCAACGGCGGTTTGCGACTTAACAAACTAAACGCCTTTGTGGACAGTTTGAAGGGCGCATCCTATGCCGAAAGTATCGACAAATTTTTGTACTATATCGACGAAACGGACGAAGCGCGCTCCGAACAGGCTCTTGCCACCACAAACGCCGTCCGCATCATGACCATGCACGCGTCCAAAGGGTTAGAATTTCCCATCGTTATTTTGGCAGGCATGGAAACAATGTTCAATTTCGATAGTCCGGGCGATTTGCACTACGTTTTGCACAGTACCGATTTGGGCATTGCCACCAACTACTACGATTTCGACCACATGAAGCGTTGCGAAACGATAGGTTCCTTTGCCTGCAGTTTGTACAACAAACGTAAACAACGCGAAGAAGAAATGCGTCTTTTGTACGTCGCAATGACGCGTCCCAAGTACGTTTTGGATATTTTTGCCTCGGCGGATCAAAAACAACTGGACAAAATGCCTAACCAACCGCAAAATGCCAACAGCAATCTCGATTGGTTGTTGTATGCTCTAAAAAACACATTGCCTACTTTGCAGTGCCAAAGCGACAGCCTTACCGTCGAAGTGGTGGACGAAGTGTGGTCCACGTCTTCCATCCAACAGGATTTTTTGTGCGAACAACAAACGGACGTGGCGCAAATTGTGGAAAAACTCAACTACGAGTACCCCTTCCAAGATCAAACCAAAATGCCTACAAAACTTGTCAGTTCCGCATTGGACAAGCAATTTTTGGACGACGACGAAAGTGTAACCGCGCCGGTAATCGTGCAGGACGACAAAAACAAAATCGGCACTGCCTACCACACCGTGTATCAATTTGTGGACTACAACGCCAACGTCGAGCAAATACAAAGCACGATTTCTCAACTTGTGGAACAGGGCAAAATGGATACGCAGTACGCAACACAACTGGATGTAAATTTGATTTTCCAAACTTTGCAAAATCCCGCTCTAAAACAAATTTTGCAGGGCGGAAAAGTGTATCACGAAATCCCCTTTATGTTGTACGCCCCCTACGACCAACTTGCCAAAGACAAACGGTTTAGCGACGACGTTATGTTGCAGGGCGTTATCGATTTGCTGGTTGTTGGAAAAGACAAAGCAACCGTTGTAGACTTCAAATACACGTCCCGCAGTGACAAGGTTTTTGAGCGTTACCCCTATCAACTTGCCAGCTACAAGCTTGCCGTAAAGGATATTTGCGGAATAGATAACGTAGATGCCTACGTCCTTTCCATTGCAGATAACAAACTTATCAAAATGTAACAAATCAGCCTTTATCTTATCAAAATGTAACAAACTAACCATTTAACCCCTATTTTCGTATTGCTTAAAGGTTGGTTCTGTGTAGTTTGGCAGACGTCTGCCGTTTGTTTGCATGCGACGTACGTTGTCAAAAACATCCAAAGTGTAGTCGAAAACTTGCAAAACAAAGTGTCGTGCAACGACGGTAAGTGGTTGCAATTCGTTGCTAATTGCAGCAAATATTAGCAACGTACTTTGAGTTGTGATACCTTGATTACACTCTAAAACCGTATGCTACGCCTTTGTGCTTGCATGCCATGTTTTTCGAACGGTTTGCAAGTGATGCTTATTTCTAAATATCAATTTTCAAAGGTCCTTTCCCTTTTTGAGAAAGGACTTTTTGTTTTGGCTCTGCGTGGTATCAATTTGCAAAAACAGCAAACCTAAACACAAATCATACTGGCGAAACTCGTGGTTTTGTGTGGTATCAATTTTACGAAAAATAGCAAACTAAATCTTTATTTGTAAAAATTCATTTTAGCGGTTTATCGGCGGATTTTTTCGTCAACAATTTTGTCAACGTAATGGTCAAAGGAGATATCATGCAACAACTATCGTACTTTTTGCTCAACTACAAAAACTATGTTTTGCTTGCCACGTTCGGCGTTTTGTCGGTAACGGCACTTGCCAATTTTGTGTTTAACCCCTACGGCGAACAAAATGCAAAACTAAAACGATTTAACAAAAAGATGCTAAAACGTCCAAGTAGTGTTGTGACGGAAATACATCTGCTTCCCAAGGAATATCAACGGCAATGGCGCGCCTACGTCAACAGCGGATGCGAAAAACCTTCCACCGTGTTCGAATTTGTAAAACGCCCCGCGCCATATTTGTTGTGGTTTGCACACTTTGTGGCAACGGCAACGAGCGTTTTCTACTTGATTGTGGCAATTTTGCTAAACTATTCGTCACTTTTTACTACGCAAATCGTCTTTTTGCTACTAAGCGCATTGCTTTTGATAGTCAAAAAGGTTATCGACCAAATAAATCTTGCCCATGCACGCAAGGTTTTCGGCAAGTTTTTGCACGATCTAAACACCGTCACTCAACTGTACAAGAATGTAAACGAACCACGGCAAGATAATTGCGTTTTCAATCGCACGACGTCGCAACGTAACGCAACAAGCCAACTGCAACAGTCTTTGGACGGCAACCAACCGTCGCAATTTACTGCGCCGATAAATAAAACGTTGCAACAATCATCTTTTTTCACGACGGACCAACCACAACGTCCCACGCAACCAATTGCACCTGCCGAAGATAGTGGTTTTATGCGACCGGTTTTGCCCGTCGAAACAACTCAAACGGAACTTCCACAAATCCAGCCGTCTTGCAAAACGCTTTCTCAAACACCACCGTCACAAGCGGAGCAACCTTTCGCCCAGCCGTTGCAAAGTGAATCGCCCAACGAAACCATAGTAGACAAAGCGGTGCGAATTCTTCGTCAAAAGGGGTTGGACAATCCGCGTACCGTCGAAGAACAACGCAAACTAAACCTTGCACTAAACAACTTGTTGCAAGCGTGTTGCAAACGTAACTAACTTTTTGCAAATTTACAACCTTCGTCAAAACGAAGGTTTTTTTGCTCATTTTAGGCGGTTTTTGCCTTTTTTTCGCAAAAACAGGGAGTTTTTGTCCAAAATCGAGTGTAACTATAACGTTGTATCAAAGGTGTTGCAATTATCTTTGCAGTGTGGTAAAATTACGATAGGCAACGTTTGTTGTTGCCAAATAACCTTTCAAGAAGGAATTATTTATGAAAATCATTGTTGCGGGTTGTGGAAAAATCGGCAAAACAATTATCGAAAGTCTTGTCGAAGAAAAACACAAAATCGTAGCTATCGACCACAACCCCAAAGTAGTGGAAAACATCACCAACACCTACGACGTTATGGCGGTTTGCGGAATGGCAACTTCGCTGGAAATCCTCAACGAAGCAGGCGTTGCCCAAGCGGATTTGTTTATCAGCGTAACGCACAACGACGAAGTAAACATGTTGGCGTGCTTCCTTGCGCGAAGTCTTGGTGCACAACACACAATCGCTCGTGTACGCGAAAGCAACTACAACGACGACAGTTTGCGCTTTATTTCCAAACAACTTAACATTTCCGTGCCACTCAACCCCGAACGGCTCACCGCCGAAAACCTTTTTAACCGTTTGCAACTGCCCGCTTCGGTAAACGTGGATACTTTTGCCGGCAAAAAGGTTCAACTTTTGGAAATAACCCTGCGCGAAGAATCCAAAATCGTTGGTATGGAACTTGCTCAAATCCGTTCAAAATCTTCCGTACCTTTTGTTGCGTGCGTGGTAAAGCGCGACGATCAAGTGTACATTCCTACTGGCAACTTCGTTTTGCAGGAAGGTGACAAAGTTGCGTTTATGGTAAAACGTAACGATGCTAACAAATTTCTCAAAACCATCGGTCTTGTGCAAAAACAAGCACACAATGTTATCATTTTGGGCGCAAGCACCATTGCCTACTACTTGGCAAAAATGCTCACCGACAACAACTACGGCGTAAAAATTATCGAAAAGGATCCTGCCCGTTGTACGGAAGTATCTCAACTGTTGCCCGCTTCTGCAACAATCATCTGCGGAGACGGTTGCAGTCAGGAAATTTTGTTGGAAGAGGGTATCAAAACCACCGACGCCCTTGTTGCGTTGACGGGCCGTGACGAAGACAACGTTCTCGTTGCGCTGTATGCCATCAACCAAAACGTTCCAAAGGTAATCCCCAAGGTAAACGATTCGCAAAAATACGCCCTTGTGGAAAAATTGGGTATGCCCACTCCCGTTACTGCGCAAAAAATCGTTGCAAACGTAATCACCAGATATGCCCGCGCGTTACACAACACGTTGGGTAGTGCTATCGAAACGTTGTATTCGTTGATGGACGGCGATGCGGAAGCGCTGGAATTTGCCGTTTTGCCCGATTGTGCGCTTATTGGCAAAAAATTCAAAGATTTACAAATCAAACCCAATTTTATCGTTGCTTGTATCGTCCGTGGCAAGGAAACGATCATTCCCACCGGCGAAGATGATCTAAAAGTCGGAGACAAAGTGGTCGTTATTTCCGCCGGCAAACGTCTTATGGACTTGGCGGACATGCTGAGGTAGTTTGGTATGAATCTTCGTATGATTTTTAACACGCTGGGCAAGTCGTCGGTGGCCCTTGCGGGACTACTACTGTTGCCTACCATAGCGTCCCTTGTGTGCAACGACGGTTGCGCGTGGGTGTTTGCAGTGACCATTGGCATTGCCCTTTTGGTGGGAATTTTGCTAACCTGCTTTATAAAACCACGTCACACGGCAATTTTTTCTCGCGAAGGGTTTGTAACAGTGTCACTCGTGTGGATTTACTTCTCACTTGTGGGCGCATTGCCCTTTGTTCTCAGTGGACAAATCCCCAACTATATCGACGCGCTTTTCGAAACGGTTAGCGGTTTTACCACAACCGGTGCATCTATTTTGACGGGTACGCAAATCGAAGGTATGTCCAAAGGACTACTGTTTTGGCGCAGTTTTACCAACTGGATAGGTGGTATGGGTATCATTGTGTTCGTTATGGTGTTTGCAACCGGTTCGCAGGATCGCAGTATTCACGTACTTCGTGCGGAAATGCCCGGTCCCACGGTAGACAAACTAGTTCCACGCGCACGCGATAC
Organism: uncultured Oscillospiraceae bacterium; assembly: GCA_964506035.1. Classification (GTDB taxonomy): domain Bacteria; phylum Bacillota; class Clostridia; order Christensenellales; family CAG-314; genus Fimimonas. Next base: position 30,347 of record CAZDLE010000002.1, read on the forward strand.
GGCAAAAATGTTGTACCTTATCTACGCAGGGATGACGGCACTGCTCGTTGTGTTGCTAACGTGTGGTGGAATGCCGTTTTTCGACAGCCTTTTGCACGCATTTAGCACTGCAGGTACAGGCGGATTTGGTATCAAGGCGGATAGCATTGCATCCTACAACAACTATTGCCAGTGGGTTATCACCATATTTATGTTTTTATTTGGCGTAAACTTTAACGTGTATTGCTTGTTGGCACTTCGTCGCGTAAAATCGGCGTTTTCCAGCCAAGAAGTATTTATGTATTGCGGTATCACGTTGGTTACAATCGCCACGATAACAATCAATCTATTTGGATTGTTCTCATATACGGAAAGTTTTGGTGATGCACTGCGCATTGCAAGTTTCCAAACGGTGTCCTTTATGACGACCACAGGATTTACCAACATCCCGGCAAGCTCCAATGTGAACTTTTTCCCGCAACTTTCCAAATTGTTGCTACTGCTCGTTATGTTTATCGGCGGATGCGCCGGATCAACTGCAGGTGGACTAAAAGTGTCGCGCGTTGGCATGCTTTGTTGCGCCGTCAAAAAGGAAATTAGACGTTTGTTGCATCCACGTAGTGCAAACGTCGTCAAGTTCGAAGGTAAAGTGCTCACCGACGAAACCTTGCAAGGCGTTGGCTCATACTTTGTGGTGTATATCTTTATCATGGCGGTTGCCCTTGTTGCACTAAGTTTCGATCCCAACGGAAAAATAGATTTTGTTACCAATTTTTCTGCGGTGACGTCCTGTTTTAACAATATCGGTCCTGCCTATGGCGAAGCAGTCGGCGGATTTTTCGTATTTTCCTATTTCTCCAAAATCGTGCTTACCATAGCAATGCTTTTGGGTAGATTGGAAATTTTCCCCTTGCTAATACTCTTCCACCCAGCCACTTGGAAACGTCAATAGTGGCAAAACGGACGAATTTGCTTGCTTATAAAGCAAAAAGTGTGTTGATTTATAGCGTGATTGATAGCCATAAAAATAGACAAACGTTTTAGTCGTGCGATAACGCAAACAAAACCATTAACGAGTTTGATAATTTTCAAGCTCGTTATTTTTTGCTGCTTGTGTTGCAAAACGTAGCAACCGCCGTGCGGCTTATATATTAAATATCGGTGTATTAGATAGAGTATTGAAACATATTTATATAGATTTTAGTTTTGATATACCATCAACAAATAATATGCCGTAGTGCCGACGTACTCGAGATAGGTTTGATAAATATCTAAATATACCATCCAATAAATAATATGCCGTAGTGCCGACGTGTTCCATAAGCACAGTTTTGTTTAATTTTTTTGTGGTCAAACTACCTTTTTTGACAAGTTAAAGGGGATTTTGTGACTATCAAATGCGGATTTTGCGCGACGTCAAAGCAAAATCTACAATTTTTGCACCGTTTTGCACAAAAATCGTAACAAACGCCTTTCGCAAAAACGTAACTTGTGGTACAATATATCTATGAATATGCAGGTAGATATCAAAACTAAATTAGCAAACCTTCCGGATGAGCCCGGGGTTTATATAATGCTGGATGCCGACGGCAATATCTTGTACGTGGGCAAGGCAAAGGTGCTAAAAAATCGTGTTCGTCAGTACTTCCACGCATCCACCAACAAAACGGAAAAGGTGTTGGCGATGCTTTCGCACGTGGCGGATTTTCGGTATATCATCACTGCAAGCGAAACGGATGCACTCAGTCTGGAAAACACGCTAATCAAAAAACACACCCCGCCCTACAACATTTTGCTAAAGGACGACAAACAATACCCCTACGTAAAGGTGGATTTGAATACCGATTTTCCCAAGTTTACCTCCACACGCAAACTACAAAAGGACAAATGCCGATACTTTGGACCTATCACGCAGGGCGGAGCAAAGTCCTTTTTGGAAATTTTGGGCACGGCTTTTCCCACAATCACCTGTAACTACAACTTTAACAAACTGCCCAAAAACTTTCGTCCATGTTTGAACTATCACATTGGACGTTGTTGCGCGCCCTGTATTGGCGCCGTCACCAAGGAACAGTACCGTCAAATCGTAAACGACGCAGTAAAATTTCTCAACGGGGACGATACCACGGTAAAGCAAATCTTGACGGAAAAAATGATGCAAGCCAGCGAAAAAATGCAGTACGAGCAGGCATTGCAGTACAAACGTTATTTGGAATTGATTGACAAAATCTCGCAACAACGCATCGTTGTGCTTAACAAATTTGTCGACTACGATATGTTTGCCGTGGCAAGCAATGGTAAAAACTGCGTTGTAAACCACACAATGATTCGTGGCGGAAAGGTTATTTTTGCCGACAACAACGTGGTGGACGACGGTGGCTTGGACGAAGCTCAAACTTTGTCTAGTTTTTTGGCAGAGTATTGCGACGTGGTTAAACTGTGTGGAGAAATCTACACAAACGTTCCTTTGCCCGACGCCGACGATTTGTCTAACTTGCTTTCCCAAAAAATGCAACAAAAAGTGGTGGTGTACTGTCCACAAAAGGGTGATAAACGTCGTCTTGCAGATATGTCCTATCGCAACGCGGTGGAATATCTCACAAAAAGCCAAACGGCGCTGGACAAAAAATTCAATACAACTCATGGCGCGGTTTTGCAGCTAAAGGAAATGCTAAATCTCAAAACCTTGCCACAACGCATCGAGTGTTACGATATCTCCAACGTGCAGGGTGTAGACAAAGTTGCCAGCATGGTTGTGTTTACCAACGGTCAAAAGGATGCCGGTCAATACAGACGATTTATCATCAAAACGGTGGAAGGAGCCAACGACTTTGCCAGCATGAAGGAAGTTTTGTTGCGAAGGTTCGAACGCATGAAGGCAGATGACGGTGTGTTTGGCAAACGCCCCGATTTGATTGTTGTGGATGGTGGTTTGGGACAGTTGGACTACGCCCGTCAAGCCATGGAGGAAAGCGGTGTAAGCGTACCGATGGTTTCCCTTGCGGAGCGTTTCGAGTGGGTGTACGCATTTGGATCTAACCAACCTATCGTTTTGCCACGCAACAGCTTTGCGCTCAATTTGTTGGTAAACGTCCGCGACGAAGCTCACCGCTTTGCTATAACCTATTTCCGCAACAAACACAACAAAAACACTATCAAATCCGTCTTGCAGGAAGTGGACGGCATAGGCGAAAAACGCCGTATCGAACTGCACAGACGTTTTAAAACAATGGACAATTTGCAACAGGCAACCATGCAGGAAATTGCTTCCGTCAAGGGAATGACAAAACCCACCGCGCAACGCCTGTACGACTTTTTGCACCGCAACGACTAACAACGCAGTATAAAGTTTCGTTGTAAATTGGCGTTTGCAGATTGTTTTGACTACCCAAACAATTGCGTTTTAATCAGCGTTATTTGCGTTGTCGAAAAACAAAATCTAACAAAAATACTGATTGATTATAGACGATATTTATTGTTTGTAGATGCCGCCACAATCAGCGTTTTTTAGTAAGGTAGTGTTTCAATCGGCTGCCGTTTTGGAAGATAAGGCGGAAGTTTAGTTTTATCGTCCAACAGATTTTTGTGTTGAAAAGTTATAATAGTCAACGTCATTTTGTAACGTAAGGTTCAAGTATTTTATATCACGTAAAATATCCGCAAAGATATTGCACATAATAATTGTGCACACGCAACAACTCGCATTTATGCACTAAACTACCACTTAACACATACAAAACTGGGGGTTTAACATGAAAAATGTTATCGTAGGACAATCAGGCGGACCAACCGCTGTTATCAACGCAAGCTTGCTTGGTGTCTACAAACAAGCGGTACAGCTTGGCGCAAACAACGTGTACGGCATGCTCTACGGCATACAAGGTTTGTTGGAAAACAAAATAGTAAACCTTGGCGATAGTCTTGCAACGGAGCATAATCAACAACTACTTCGTCGCACGCCGTCGGCATTTTTGGGCTCCTGCAGATACAAGCTTCCCGAACCTGCTTTGGGTAACGAAGTGTATCAAAAGATTTTTGCAATCTTGCAACAATTGGATATTTTTGCATTTTTCTACGTCGGTGGAAACGACTCCATGGATACAATCAAAAAACTTTCCGCCTATGCGCAAATGGTGGGTAGCGACGTTCGTTTTGTGGGCGTTCCCAAAACTATCGACAACGACCTTGCCATAACCGACCATACCCCCGGCTACGGTTCCGCTTGCAAATATATTGCAACCACCTTGAAGGAACTTGTTCGCGACGGACTTGTGTACGAAAACGCCGTGATATCCGTTGTGGAAATCATGGGTCGTGATGCCGGCTGGCTAACTGCTGCCGCAAGCCTTGTCAAGGGGGACGATTGCGAAGGTGTCGAAATGATTTTACTGCCGGAAACGGCTGTGGATATCAACCACTTTTTACAACGTGTTGGCAAAATTGTTGCGCAAAACCGCTCGGCAGTTATCGCCGTGTCGGAAGGCGTAAAGGTTGCCGATGGACGGTATGTTTGTCAGCTTGCCGACGAAGGCACTCAAAAGGATCCCTTTGGGCACGTCCGTCTTGCCGGAACGTCTCGCTACCTTGCCGATTTGATTGCAAAAACGTACGGATGTCGCACAAAAAGTATGGAACTGTCCTTTATGCAACGTGCAGCAAGCCACTGTCAATCGCTAACCGACGTGATGGAATCGCAACGCCTTGGCGAGGGTGCAGTGCAGTTTGCTTTCGACGGTAAAACGGGCATCGTTACAACACTCGTGCGCACAAGCAACGCTCCCTATCACTGCGAAGTGCATTTTGCCGATGTCAACAAAATTGCAAACGCCGTCAAAAAAATCCCGACCGAGTGGATCGATGCGGAAAACTACACCGTCAAGCAACCGCTTGTAGACTATATTTGTCCCCTTGTGGAAGGCTATCTCGAACCCATCTGGCACAACGGACTTGCCCAGCACCTAATTTTGAAAAAGTAACGATATTTAGATTGATGTATCAAAAAATATGTTTAGATAGTTAATTATCGTGGCGCATCAAAAGTAGATACGTAGTTGGATGCGTCCAATTTTACGTATCTAATAATAGACATCGAGTTTGATATATCTAAAATAGATATTTGGTTTTCTCCAAAAGGGATATTTCGATAGATATTTAGTTTAACAAATCAAAAATAAGTCTTTGGTTCGACACGTCAAACAATAGATACCTTGTTTAATACGTCACGAAAAGATAATTTATTTAATACGCAAAAAAACGACAGTCAATAAAAAACACCCCAAAAAGTTGTCCAACCTTAGTTAGGTATTCTTGGGGAAAATTACACAATAATATTTAACCAAATAGCAGGTTCGTTAGAAAGAGTTCGAGAAATCGGACTCTTTTTCTCTCTAAAAATTTTCTATAATACTTCTGTTTATTGGTTGTTTCGACAAAAAAATCAATAGGGACAAACAAAAGGACAAAAATAGGGACATTTTATGTTGACATTTTTATTTTTTAATGTTATAATCATAGTGTCATTAAAAAGTGGAGGTTTAAGATGATAAATTTTGGACACGAAACAGAAGAATTAGAGTTTAAGAAAACAACGGGCGAGCTGCACGATGCAATGAAAGATATTGTGGCGATATTAAATAAACACGAAAACGGCGTTTTGTATTTTGGTATTGCTCCTAATGGCGATGTTAAAGGATTGCAGGTTTCAGAATCAACTTTAAGAGATGTTTCTCGAACAATTTTCGAAAGCATTAAGCCGCAATTATATCCGCAAGTACAAAAAGTTACCATAGACGGTTGTGATATTATTGAAGTGAAATTTAGTGGAAAATATAAGCCCTATTCTGCTTATGGCAAATATTATATCCGAGTTGCTGATGAAAGTCGTGAACTAACCCCTGCAGAATTGAAAGAAATGATGTTAATTAATGAATATTCTGAACATTGGGAGCAGCACGCAACATCCTTTTCAATAAATGACGTAGATGAAAAAGCACTTAAAGACTTCTACTCTCGCGCTACTGCCTGTGGACGACTTCCCGACGATGGATACGATGCCGAAAAACTGCTTAATAAGCTTGGGGTGTTGAAAGACGGACAACTTAATAACGCAGGTTATGTTTTATTTGGAAATAATGGTCCTGTAACGTTAAAGATGGCACTATTCGCAACGGACGAAAAATTAACGTTTTTAGATATAAATAGAACGGAAAACAACATTTATAATCTTGTTGATGAAGCGCTTACATATATTAAGAAAAATATTCGTTGGCGCGCGGAAATTGGAAATGTTACAAGAGAGGAAATTCCCGAAATACCGTTGAAAGCTCTCCGTGAAATTGTAGTAAATAGTTTTGCTCACGCTCAATACGGAACGTCTACCCAACACGAAATAGACGTGCATCCGGGAAAAGTTGTTATATATAATCCGGGAGAATTTCCACCTGAGTTTTCCCCTGAGGATTTTGCTAACAAGAATCTTTCGTCTATAATACGAAATGAATTAATTGCGAAAGTGTTATATTTATGCCACGATATAGAGTCTTTTGCAAGTGGATTTAAGAGAGTTTATACACTTTGCAAAGAAAACGACGTTAGTTGTTCCTATGAAAAAACGCCTATAGGTTTTTCATTTATATTTTTAAGAAATGACCCTAATGCGATAATTAATGTCCCTAAACGAGAATATAATGTCCCTATAATCCTTTCAAAAACCGAAAAGTTAGTTTACGAAATATTAAAAGAACAACCTTCATTAACAAGAGAAGAGCTTGCAATTGAAATATCTAAGACAACAAAAACAGTACAACGTGCGCTTGACTCATTAAAAACAAAAGGATTAATTATTCGGGTAGGAACAAATCGTAAAGGTTATTGGAAAACAACAGATTAATTTTATAAATATGACGGAGGCTGTCATATTTAGTGTGTTATAATTGCTTGAATTATACTAACGAGGTGTCGTATGGAAGAACTTAAGAATAAAATTCTACAAGCAATGCAATCTGATTTCATTGGTGACGTGCAATTCGATGAAGACGAAATCGCCCAAATGAAGGAAGACTGTAAGGAATTTTATCGTGCAGCTCAAAATACTTGGAGTAAATATTATAAAAGAGAAGATATTTGCGAATTAATTGTTTTAATAGTGAATATTGCAAAGTCTTGGAACGATGAAAGCGAAGGTCGTTTTTGGACTAAACTTTTTGGCGAAATATTTGAGGACTCATCTATCTCACCTATTAAGTTTTATAATGATTTTGAGAACTGTTTAAATGCTTATAATAAAACTTTATTTCGCTCTAAAGAAAACAAAAGGATGTTTAGAGAAGTTTTCTTATTGCACGCATTTGCGCCTGAAAAATCGGGAGAATCGTTTATTCGATTATTGTGGAATTGGTATAGCGATATCGATGTTATAAACTTTGACCACCAACATAATGATGCTTTATATACGCAACTCGCATCATTCTTAAACAAAGAATTTGGTGGAAAAACTGATTTAGATGAAGACGTAGACTTTGAAGGTAAAATCTATTCAATAAAATCTTCCTTCAAATATTTATTCGCCCAAAACAAAGAAGCTGGAATCGTATTATTAGATTCTTTATTCTCAAACTTTGACGACATCTATTTTAACGGCAAGTACAATAAAGATTCTTTTTATGCCGAAAGATGTTCTGCTATCGTTGAAAAAATTCTACAAGAAAGTAATATCAAAACTGAACGCCGTAAAAGACACCATACGGAGCATATTGTTAGTGATTATAGCAAAATATATGCAGGATATGAAATAGACGAGCAAGGTGTAGCAAGCTTGTTTATCCCTGAAATTCATGCGATAGATGAAGAAGCTGAAGATTATTCGTTAGAAGTTCTTAATAATGAAGAAGTAGTTTATTCCGATGAAGGCTATATTGTAGGGAGTAATATTAAACGGAAAATTAAAAGGATTTCGATACCTTTCTCTTCTTTCATTAACAAACTTGAAGACAAAATTGATATAGTGATAAAATTATCCGTAATAAGAGACGGCGATGAAGTAGAAATCTTCAACTCGAAAAAGTCTTTATTTCGTGACTTTATTTTATTCAAAGGTAATAGAGAAACTCGTTTGGATAATTGCAAGCCTAATGTTTCTTATTATTTAGTTCACACACCGAGCCTTAATATAAGCAAGTTTACAAATTGCGCTGTTAAGGATATTAATGCCTATACAAGTACGATATTTACCGAAGAAAACGATTATATATCAACGAGCAATCAACAAGTTTTCTTCAACATTGTACCAAAAGACTCTCACGTAATTTTAGACGGAAGACGATACGAAAACACTATATACCAAAAAGATGGTGTAGAATATCCCTTCTTTAAGTCGGTTAAAACCATAAGCGTTATTATTCCAAAAACTACAAATGCAAACAACATCACCTTAACTGTGGACGATGAAAAACACTATCCCTTATCTGCTTGTGCTGTTGCTAACGATAATACTTTTATTATTGATACCGCTAAAATTAACACCGATGGTAGCGGTGCGCATAAAATTTTATTTTCTGATGTGCGTCAAAAGAAATTGCTCCATACTGTTTTATATTACATTACACGTGATGTAGGTGTGCACGTTACGGGAAGCAATTATCTTTTCGGTGCGAAAACAGTTAATGCTTTCTTGCAAGCCCATAACGGTGGTGAGTCCGCAACTTTATATTCCATTAATCCCCGCGTTGGCAGTGAAAAGGTTGAATTTGATTATGACGAAGGAACTATAATAATAGACCTACCATATGTAAAATGGCGCATTGATGACGGCGAATGGAATTATTCCGAATTAGACAAAAAGATTTGGCACAAAGAACCGTTTTTACATAGCAACTGCATTGTGGAGATTGAAAACAATTCTCAACTTACAACGGAATTATTTATAAACGACCAAAGAATCGAATTATCTAAAAGCGGTAAGTATTTGCTTGGCGATGCTTTAACTGAAGCAAACGCTAATAGAGAAAATGCGATATATTTATCTATAAATGGATTCAATCATCTCTTATTTGAAGTTCTGAATAAAGAAGAACTGTCGGATTTTGATATTGATATCGAAGAAAAGACTGTAGATTTCTCTCGTGGATTTATTGGCGATGACGATGCAAGATTTTTAATGCGTTTAACTAATGAAAACAATGAATACGAACTTGAAACTTATATTACAGACACCTTTGAAGAAGACATAATAGATGGCGAATATGACGTTGAAATTTATCTCGTAGATTTCTTTGACAATAAAACACTTTTACTTGACGGCTGTTTTGTTATAGGTAATCCCGACAAGTTTTGTTTTGATGATTGTAGAATTGTATTAACCAAATTTAATAGACCTAACGCAGGTAAGGTCAAATTCCAAAATTCTTATATTGCTGACTTAAAATACTTGAGAGAAGAAACAATTGGTAGCGTATATTCGGGTGTTTTAATTGATAAAAGAATGAAATATGACGTGGAAGTATATAAAAAGGACGAACGCTCGTTAAAATTCTACTTCGTTAAAGGTGAAGACTTATTACCTATAGGCTTTGATTTAACGAAAAATGCTTTCACTCAATCAACTATTGATGATAAGAATATAATTTCTTGTACGTCTTGCTACTATGATGTTGAGGAGATTTAAAAATGTTTAATCCGGCTGATGCTTCAAATAGAATAAAAGAAGAATTTATTGATTATATCTCTACGTCGTTTTCTGTTGCCGACCAAGAATACGATAAATTATTCAAGGAAAAATTAAACCAACACGGTGTAATTTCAAAGGGGCCCCTTGTTGATATAAAGGATATTTTTAGAAGTGGAAAAACTTTGGCTAACTTGTGCTCCGATAACGTTTTGTCTCCACTCTTTCACAAAATAGAAAAAAACAAGCCTATCGGGGATAAATATAAACATAAATTTCCTGTTAATAGACCGCTGTATTTGCATCAAGAAAAGGCAGTAAACGTAATTACTACAAACAAGAAAAATGCAGTAGTTACAACCGGTACAGGTTCGGGTAAAACGGAATGTTTCTTAATCCCTGTTATTAATGAATTATTAAGGGAAATAGAATCCGGAACATTAAAACCCGGCGTTAGAGCGTTATTAATCTATCCGATGAACGCGCTTGCAAACGACCAAATGAAGAGACTAAGGGAATTACTTATGTATTATCCCCAAATTACTTTTGGCGTATATAATGGTGATACTGAAAAAACCGAAGAAAAGGCTATTGCAAAATATCAAGATTTGCATTCATTGGAAGCGTGTGATGAACTTAAACAGCCGTTAGAAAATGAGTACATTTCAAGAGAAAAAATGAATGAAACGCCACCGCATATTTTATGTACTAACTACGCTATGTTGGAACATATGATGTTACGCCCTGAAAACGACAAAATTTTCGCTAATTCAGATTTTAAATTTGTCGTTCTTGACGAAGCGCATATTTATACAGGTGCTACGGGAATGGAAACGGCTTTGCTTTTGCGTAGATTAAAAGCAAGGATTAAAACTAGTACTAAAACCCAATTTATTTTAACTAGTGCAACACTTGGGGAAGAAGGAAAATCCGAGAAGGAAATTATCAACTTTGCTGAAAATTTGTGTGGCGAAACTTTTGACGAAACAAGTATTATATACGGCAAAAGAGAAACGCTCGTTTTTGATGGTGAGATTAATAATTATCCTATTGAGTTGTTTGAAGATTTAGCGACTGCAAATACAGACAAGTATGCAGAAGTTTTCACTCGTTTTGGTATCCCTTATGATTCTACCATCCCTTTTGCTCATAATCTTTATAACTTGTGTCGAAATAGCATTTATTACAAAAGAATACGTGAAGAATTAAGACCGCCTGTTGATATTGATTTATTAGCAAACGTATTAAATGCAAACAAAAATCAAGCCATTTCGTTTATCCACGTCTGCACGTTAGCGGAGAAAAATGGTAAATCTTTAATTGATGCAAAATATCATTTTTTTCTTAGAGCATTAGAAGGTTTATACACTACATTATTTGGCAATAAGCAATTGTTTTTAGAAAGAAGAAATACGGCAACTTTCGATAATAAACAGATTGCTTGTTTTGAACGCGCTGTTTGTAGAAACTGTGGCGAACTCGGTATTGTAGGAAAAACAGAAAAGCAAGGAAAATTAGATAAATTAGTCCTTGCAACTCAATATGATGAAGAGACTAGATTTTTTCATATCAAATCTACTACCGAAGATGAATTTGAAGAGTTTGATTTTGAAGGTAACGAAGAAATCGAAGATGAAGAAGTCGTAAAAGTAAAAGAAAAAAGTTATAAAGAATATTACTTGTGCCCCGTTTGTGGCGCAATTACCGAAAAGGACGATGGTAAGCCAAGATGTGATTGCGGAGTTTTACCAATAATTGTATCTGAGTACGTTAACTCTGATGCAAAATGTCCTAAGTGTCAAGGTGGAAAATATAGAAGATTTTACATAGGCGCAGAAGCAGCTACCGGGGTTCTTGCTACTACATTATTTGAAGAATTACCATCAAAAACCATTAAAGATTATGGTGAAGACGGAGTTGAATTAGAGTTCGAAGGCGGAAAGCAGTTTTTAGCCTTTTCCGACAGCAGAAGCGAGGCAGCTTTCTTTGCTTCGTATTTGGATAAATCATACAAAGAATTCTTGCGTAGACGTGGTCTTGTTCAAGTTCTTCAAGATATAAAAGGCGATTTGTTAGACGAACCGATGAACTTATCGGAATTAGCTGACGAATTAACAAAATTGTTTGCAAGCAAAGAAACATTTAAGGAAGAACTAACAGCGGTTCTTACTCGTAGAGAGTTAAAACGTATTTCGTTAAAGAATGCTTGGATGGCTATCCTTACGGAACTTGTATATGCAAGAAGACGTACTAGTCTTGTTTCTTTGGGTAGAATTAAATTTGAATACATAGGAAACAACGAGAAAATCGTAACGGCATTAAGTAAAAAATACAACTTGGACGCAAAAATTTGCAAAGAGACATTGGATTATCTTGCTCTTACATTTGCTTATTTCGGAGCCTTGCAAATTGATGACGATATAATTGATGCTGATGAACGAAAATATATTTTCTACACCGACAAGCAAAAAGCAGTAATATTGCAAAAAACGGCATCTACGGATAGATACGTTATGAGTTGGAAAGCGCGTAATCGTGAAGGAAAAGTAGATACTTATTATCCTAATAGTCGTGTGCGCTTAATCGCAAGCATTTTAAAGTCGGACGAAAAACGAGCAAATGAATTTTTGGAAGATTATTTTAATAAATGGTTAATTAAGCCTGAAAATAAATATCACTTGGTTCGTGGCAACGGGAATATCTACTATATGCCTATTGAAAATTATCAGGTCCGCGTATATGGAGATGAATCGGCGCATTGGTATAAATGTGATAAATGTGGCAAGGTTTCCGTTTACAATATAAACAATAAGTGTTTAGAAAATGGTTGTGGCGGTAATTTGTTTGAAATACCCCCTGAAAAGTTGTTTGAAAACAACCACTATTTAAGGTTGTATCAAAAGAAAGATTTAACAGCATTATTGATAAAAGAACATACGGCACAATTATCAAGAGAAGAAGGATTAAAATTCCAAACACAATTTGAGAAGAACCATATCCACGCATTGTCCTGCTCAACTACATTTGAAATGGGTGTAGACGTTGGTGAGTTGGAAACTGTTTTCTTAAGAAACGTTCCACCTACGGCTGCAAACTACGCTCAACGTGCAGGTCGTGCAGGTAGAAGTAAAAACTCGGCAGCGTATTCGCTCACTTATGCGAAATTAAGTTCCCACGACTTTACGTACTTTAATGAGCCTACAAAAATTATTGTAGGCGAAGTTAAACCGCCTGTTTTCAAAATAGACAATCGAAAAATAGTTTTGCGACATATCTATGCCGTTGTTTTAAGCTACTTCTTTAAGAGAAACCCTGAAATCTTTAACAAAAACAAGGCAGAAGCGTTTTTAGATAATGGTGGCTATGAATTATTATTAGACCTAATAAAAGTCTCTTCTCCTGAGAGAGATTCACTATATGATTTGTTGTCAAAATCAATTCCAAATGTATCTTCTTATAATTGGGAAGAAGAATTTGTCGGAGACAACGGTATCCTTAAATGTGTTATTGAAGAATATAAAGAAAATGTAAAAGAAATACAAGCGATTATCGATATTTGTTATGAAGAACGAAATGCAGATAAAGCCAAGCGTGCGGAACGTTCACTTGCAAAGTATAAAGCTAAAGAACTTATTGATTTCTTTGTCCGCAACAATATTTTACCTAAATATGGTTTCCCTATCGACACGGTAGAATTAGACGTTACAACGGATGAACATCAAAGACAAGAATTGCAATTGTCAAGAGATTTGAAAATGGCGATTTCTGAATATGCTCCGGGTGAAAAGGTTATTGCAAACAATAAAATGTATACAAGTAGATACATTAAAAAGTCTTTCTTTAACAACAGAATGGACTATCACACTTCTTATGTTTGTCAATGCGATAACTGTCAAACTTGGAATTATAGCATTAACGACCCAAGAGAATCCGATGAACTTGTAAAATGTGTTGCTTGTCATAAACCTATCACCAAAGGGAAATGGGATGACGCAATCGAACCAAGAGCAGGATTTATTGCTGAACATAGAGCTGAAGAGGTTCCTATGTCTCGTCCGGATAAAATTTACCATAGTCAAGATTCTTATATTGGCAACGGTAAAAAGATGGACGAATTTTTGTTCTCTATAAACGATAGAGATATAATTTTAAAGTCTAGTGAAAACGACTCAATTATGGTTACTTCCCACACCAAGTTTTACGTTTGTAAAAAATGTGGGTATACGTATGGTTTCCACGATATAATTAGAGATGAATCGGGCAAAAAAGATAAAGATGCTATCAATGCTATCACGAAACGTTCTCCATACATTATTGTAAAACGCAAACATAAAAATGTACACGACCATTACTGTAACAATACTTATTTTTACCCGTTTGTTTTAAATCACACCTATAAAACGGACGTTGTTTTAATGGATTTCCAAGAATACAACGGCGAAGAAAAAACAATGTTGTCTATTCTATATGCATTGCTGAATGCTATGTCCGATGTGTTAGGTATAGATAGAAACGATATTGGCGGAAGTTTAAAAGCCACTTTTGATAGAGATGTTGGTGATATTAGATATTCGCTTGTCTTATATGATACAGTTGCAGGTGGTGCAGGTCACGTACGTAGATTGTTAAATTCTACTGTTTTGAGCCAAGTGTTTAATAATGCACACAACGCAATGAAACATTGCCTTTGCGATACTTCTTGTTATAACTGTTTAAGAAGTTATTCAAATCAAAGAGTTCACGAAAAACTCGATAGACATTTAGCAGAAGAATTTTTATCTTCCTATTTAGGTGAAGCTACAGAACTAGTTATCCGTCAAAACCAAGAAGTTAAAGAATTAAAATTATTATCGGACGGGTTAAATATAAAAACTGAAGATTACGATTATATTTTCTCTCTGCTTGACGATGACTCTGAAGTTACACAAAGACTAAGTGAATTATTTATAAATCAATCTTTGCCTAAGTCTGATTTTAACGATATAGGATTCAAAATAGATGATGAAACAGGCTATGCTAATTTATTGTGGAAAGACAAAAAAGTAATGTTGTTTACTAAAGACAACGAAAATGGTTACGTTTTAGCTAAAAATAGTAATTATCGTTGTTTTATATTGGATGAAACTTTTAACTTAACGTTGTTTTTAAAAGCGTTAGACTAAAGGAGATACGTTTATGGCGATTATGATACCAAGCATACCGCAAGATTTCTCACCCGAAAGTCGTGAAGGTGAAATGTTTTTAAGTTTGCAAAAATTACCTGATGATTATTACGTTTTTCACTCATTCCGTATTATCAAACTTGAAGATAATACTTGGAAAGAAAATGAGATTGACTTCGTAATCTTTAATAAAGACAAGGGCTTGCTTTGTTTAGAAGCAAAGGCAGGCGACGTTTATTGTGAACGCGGTATATGGCATTATGGCTCGGGAAAGGAAATGCGTGATCCGTTTGCCCAAGCAAATTCTAACAGATGGAAGTTATCCCAATACATGGAAGAGTTTTATCAAACCCAAGAAATTAAGCGTCATTGTAAAATTTTAAGTGGCGTTTGGTTTCCGGGGATAGACAATAATAAACTTTCAAGATTGGCTCTTCCTTCTAACGCTATAAAAGAAGCCGTTTTAACGAGTGACGATTTAGATAATCCTTTAGATGCAATCGAAAGAATCTTTTCTATTCAAGTTCCCGTTAAAGTTTATGGTGAAACTTCTTTAGTAGAAACATCTTTAACAAGAAGTGAAGTAGAATCGCTTTTGCAAAATGTTTTATGCCCAACTTTTAATATTTTACCTTCAAAAACTTTAGAATTAGATTATAAAAGAGAAAAATTCAATGCACTTATAACAGAACAATGTAATCTCTTAAATTATCTTGAAGAGCAAAGAAGCGCAGTAATAAATGGTGCTGCGGGTACGGGCAAAACTATGATTGCCGTTGAAAAGGCAAGAAGACACGCAAACAAGGGCGAAAAAGTATTGTTTCTCTGCTTTAATATAAAATTGAAAGAGTATTTAGAAAAAACTTATGCTTACGAGAATGTTGATTACTATACAATTGATAAATTTGCTTGTAAACTATGTCATTCTATCGAACCAAACTATGATGATTTGGAAAACAAATTAATTTGTTTGGCTGTTGACGGCGGTTTTCCTTATTTACATATCATAATAGATGAGGGACAAGATTTTGGTCAAACAAGAATGAAAAGTGAAGAAATTTTCTCTACTTTAGAAGAAATAGTTTTGTCTACCAAGACAGGGACTTTTTATGTATTCTACGACAAATTGCAGTTAGTTCAAAGTTTCAATGTGCCAAAGTTTATCGAAAATGCAGATTGTAGATTGACTTTATATAAAAACTGTAGAAACACAAAGAAGATTGCAGAAACGTCCTTTAAGCCGATAGGGAAAATTCCAAAACTTTTTGATTTCGCTATACCTGGTGTTCTCCCCGAAATCTCTTTTGTTTCGGAAGAAGATATTAAAGAGCGCATTGACTTAACTATAAAACAAGCAAATGCTAACGGCATTAAAGACATTCAAATTTTAAGTTGTGTCCCTAGTGGCGAAAGTATGTTAGAGAGTTATCTTGAAAATGATTTCTATAACTATAAAGGACAAAAAATACCATTCACTACTTGTAGAAAATTTAAAGGATTAGAGGCAGATAAGATAATTCTTGTGGATGTTAATAAAAACTCAATTATGGACAACAATAAGTTATTCTACGTTGGTTCATCAAGAGCAAGGTTTGAGTTAAGTATTTTGGCAACTCTTTCTGATAGCGATTGTGTTGAAATCTTACAAAGCCTTAACTCTATCGTCAAGAAAAACAATCCACAATTAACGCTTTCAAAAGTGTTGGGCTGCAAATTAATTTAATTTTTTCAAAAGATAGGCAGATGTCCAAGAACGTGGACATTTGCCTATTGACTTTTATAGATTCTTATGATAAAATAGAATTACGAACACGAGCATATGTTTGAAATATATTTTGTGGGTGTATATATAATTAAGGGGTATTCCCCTTGATTTAACTTGCTTGGGGCAGCAGGCTTTGTAAGTGTACGTTTTCGTGCGCTTGTGGGGGATTTTCTCCCGTTTACCCGAAGCCGTTTTACATAAAGGGAAACAAAACGGTTTTTTTAGGGCTTGATTGTCGTACAATTTTTTACGACAATGTGCCGTCCTTTCGCTTTTATCGAGTGAAAGGCTTGGAAAGACTGACCAACTTTTCAAGTAGGCGCGCCAACGTTCAAAAAACGGGGGTTGGCGATAGGTCTATTTTGTGGTACAAATTTTTATGTACTACACTCTTACAACTTCATATTCGGATATTAAATCCGTGCGAGGTAGAAACGCTATAAGCGTGTTTTAATTCGTACGGATTTTTTGTCCCTTTAGGTCGGTGGTATTTTTATCAGCGACTTTTTTGCGCCCAAAAATCAAATTTAGTAGGAAATCAAAATGAAAAATTATCATCATTATTACCCGCCGTGAATGTTAAGCAAACGGCAAGCAAAACTTTAAGAAAATCAGTAAAGTGTAGCCCACTATACTTTGCTCGGCAAAGTGTGGGCTCTGCGAGGCTAAATAACGATTAAAAAATAACAAGGAGGAAAACGAAAATATCATATTTAGTATGCCATATGGAGAAATACCATAAACAAGAAGTTTCGCCCGTTGAAGAAGAAAATGAACGTGACGAAACCTTTGAAGCGGACAATCCGCAAATAGATAGCGAGCGAACAAAAGCCAATTATCATATGAGCTTTAACACTCTTACTTACACCGAGTTTATCAATAAACGATTCAACGAATTGGGCTTACGTCCACGTAAGGATGCCGTTGTTATGAACTCTTTCGTGGTAGGCTCGGACAAAGCATTTTTCGACGGCTTATCTAAAATTCAACGATACAGTTTCTTTTCGGACTGCACCAAATTTTTTGAAGAGAGATACGGAGAAGAAAATATAATGTCGGCGGTAGTTCATTTAGATGAAACGACTTCTCATATGCACTTAAATCTTATCCCCATCACTCCCGACGGAAGATTGTGTAGCAAGGACTTGTTTGATAAGCCCAAACTACAACAACTGAAAACCGACTTTTACGAAGCCGTTGGAAAGAAATATGGTTTGCAACGTGGTAAGGAAGGAAGTCAAGCAAAACACCTATCCACCGCCGAATACAAAGCCAAGAAGATTATAGAAGAAGCAGAAGAAATTCGACGTGAAAACCAAGTGTATGCCGATGCTTTGGAAGAAGCCAAAAACGGAGAGATACCTAAAAAGCGTGGCAAGTTGCAAGAACAAGTGGTAGCGTTAACGGTAGAAAATAAAAGTTTAACTGAGCGTCTTGACCGTTCTATGCAAGATACGCTTGATATGGTTAAGGAAAACAAGAAGATTAAAGCAGAACAGTCGAAAGACGTTAAATACGCCCAAGTCGGTAGATACATAGCAAGTAATGCACCGAATTTATGTAGAAATATCTTAAACGGCGCAAGTCTACAAAGGTGTTCTTCTCTGCTGTGGAAGATTTATGTAAACCGAGTGTAACGGCTCAAGTTCCCCGACTTCAACAAATAGAAGCGGAGATTGAAGAAGAACGTGTAAAACACGAAAGTAAAAACAAAAATTATAAATTTTAACGGGATATTTTCTTTTCCCTTTCCAAAAGAGCTTGACTTAAAGCGTAATATTAAGTAAAATATGTATTAATACGATACAATATTTTCGGAGGATAAGTTCAATGGAAAGAAAAGAAGATACTCCTTTGCGCAAGACACGCAGGAAGTATGAAGAAAAGAATAAAGAAAAGAGAAAGCAAGCAAGCGGAACGTTCGGTACTATGATACCGAGAACACTATTTGATGAAATAAACGCCTTTCTCGAAGAAAACGGGATAACGAAAGTTCAACTCGTAAAAGAAGGATACGAAGCTTTAAAGAGTAAAAAAGAAAACGGTACTCTAAATAAAGAATAAGACCGTTGCTTCCAAAGTGTTTTGCGTAGTAAAAATCATTGATAAGGAGATTATTATTACGGAAAACAATACTATTAACACTAACAAAAAGAAATTTTTAATTGACCGATTGGAATACGTGAGAATTGGTGACGTCGTGTACGTCGTTACCGCTACGGAAAAGAAGATGCGAGAGAAACTCCGCTTGATATTATGCGTAGGCTCATTGACCGAAAGACTGACAACTTAATAAATGAACGAACTTGCTATTTGCGAGCTAACGGAGGTAAAAAATAATGTTAGAAATGCAATTAGCAATGAAAAATAATTTTAATTACAACTATGGAGGTGAAGAAATAACAGCCCTTTACTGCCGACTTTCTCGTGATGACGAACAACAAGGTGACAGTAACAGTATCGTAAACCAAAAAGAAATGCTCAAAAAGTACGCCAAAGAATACGGTTTTGGGAATATACGCTTTTACGTGGATGACGGATATTCGGGAACAACCTTTAATCGCCCCGATTTTCAACGGCTTATAAGAGACGTAAACGACGGCAACATTAGAACGATTATCGTAAAAGATATGTCAAGATTTGGACGTGATTACATAATGGTTGGATATTATACCGAAATGTATTTTATAGACCGTAATATCCGCTTTATCGCTATCAACGACAACGTAGACAACACCGTTCAAAGGGATAACGATATAACGCCGATTAAAAACTACTTTAACGAATGGTATGCTCGTGATACGTCTAAGAAAATTCGGGCCGTATTCAAAACCAAAGGCAATTCGGGCAAACACTTATCTTCTAATCCACCGTTTGGATATATCAAAGACCCAAACGACAAGGATAAATGGATAATTGACGAAGAAGCAGCTTTAATCGTTAAAGAGATTTTCGACCTTTATATCGGTGGAATGAGTATTCCAAAAATCGCAAGGTTACTTACGGATAGAAAAGTACCAACACCGCAGTTATATAACGTGCAACGTGGACGGAAAATTCATAAGCCGAGTGAGTATATGGAAATTTGGAGCAAGCAAACGATAAAAAATATGTTAAATCGGCACGCATACGCAGGGCGAACTGTTAATTTTACGACAACTAAGAAATCTTTTAAGAACAAAAAGCAAGTACGCTTACCAAAAGAAAATTGGGTGGTGTTTGAAAATACGCAAGAAGCGATTATTGAGCCTAAAATCTTCGATATGGTACAAAAAATGCGAGAAACAAAACGTGCTTATACAAGGTTTAACGAAGTAAGTATGTTTACGGGTATGCTCTACTGTATGGACTGTAAGAACAAACTAACCATACAACGGTTTGCAGGAAAGAGAGAAATGGATAATTACACTTGTGCTACTTATCGCAAGAAGAAAAAAGGAATATGCACTTCTCACCGCATATTGGTAAGTCGGTTAGAGCAAATCGTTTTAGACGATATTCGCAAGGTTTCGGAATACGTGTTTTTGCACGAAAAAGAATTTATAACGCACTTTCTCAATCGTTCCGAAAAGGAAATGAAGAAAATACAAGCGGAAGCAAATTCTGAAATCGTAAACGCAAACAAACGGTGCGATGAAATCAATAAGATTATTCGCAAGCTATACGAAGATAACGTAAGCGGAAAAATAACCGACGAGCGATTTGACTACCTTTCTAAGTCTTACGAAGAAGAGCAAAACGAGTTAAACCGTAAAGTACAAGAACTAAAAGAAATTCTCGCCGTCGTGGATAACGACAACGAGAAATTAGCAAAGTTTATTCGTATTGTAAAGCAATATACGGAGATTGAAGAACTTACGCCCGATATTCTTCACAGTTTCGTGGATAGAATTTACATAGGCGAAAAGGAAGTTTACGAAGGGCAAAAGTTCCAAGATATAAAAATCGTATATAATCTTGTAGGTGCAATAGACCTACCGCAATACGCTATATAAAGCAAAAAGGGAATCTGAGTGGGTTGGTTTTATACCAACTTACTCAAAATTTCCCAAGAGCACCCCACTTTTGGGGTGCACGTCACAATTTGACTGTCGTTTTTGTTTTGTTTTGTATTAAAATGTATATTATTTGATAAAAATCGTCCTTTTGACGTTGTTTTTACTTGGCGTAAAGCCATTGTTTTTTTTGCTATATAGTTAGGTATTTCGATCTTTTATGCTATTAATTAAGTTGTTTAACCGCTTTTATTATTTCTGATGGATTGTTCGATTGTTTTGAGTGACTTTGTTTGTTTGCGTAAAGCCATTGTTTTTGCTATATCGTTATATATTTCAATCTTTTATGCTATTTATTAGCCTATTTAACCATTTTTATTATTTCTGATGAATTGTTCAATTATTTTTAGCGACTTTGTTTGTTCGCGTAAAGCCATTGTTTTTTTTGCTATATAGTTAGGTGTTTCGATCTTTCCTACGCTATTAATTAAGTTGTTTAATCGTTTTTATTATTTCTGATGGATTGTTCAATCATTTGAGCAACTTTGTTTGTTCGCGTAAAGCCATTGTTTTTTGCTATATCGTTATATATTTCAATCTTTTATGCTATTAATTAAGTTGTTTAACCGCTTTTATTATTTCTGATGAATTGTTCAATTATTTTGAGCGACTTTGTTTGTTCGCGTAAAGCCATTGTTTTTGCTATATAGTTAGGCATTTCGATCTTTTATGCTATTAATTAAGTTGTTTAACCGTTTTTATTATTTTTACTAAATTGTTTGATTGTTTTGTACTATAGTTTATTCGGCGCAAAACTATTTTCAATACGTTGTTTAATTACTCAAGCATTTTGTGTTATTTATCATCATGCGCTTTCTTGATAACGTAAAACTTGTTCGCTTGTTCGTCGTACAATCCTGCAACTATTTTGTTGTTGTATTCGTCAATAGTCATCCCTGCGGAAAGCAACGCATCGCTAAAACATGCATTTGTATTTACGTTTTGTTGCATATCGTCAACGCAGATTGTAACGGTGTAGTACACGGATCTGCGGTAGTTGATGGATGAGTGCGGTTTGTTCAAAATAACTTCGTGACGGGAAAACTCCGCAAAATGTTTTAGCAGATATTTGTTTTTGCTGCGGTGGTAGATTATTGCGCACACAAACGGGGTGCTCACAACCGCCGTGATAATTGCCCAAATCAACATTGTTAGCCAAAAGAAATCCAAATCTTTAGCGGCAACTATAAAAAACACCACAAAACTTATAGCCACCCAAAACAGCCAAACGTAAAAATGCACGTCGGCTTGCTTTTTGCGCCAGCGGTATTCTACACTGTTTTTGACGTCTTCCATTGTAAAATCGTTGTTTGTAATTTCGCTCATTTTTCTTCTCCTAAACGGCAACAAAACTACTTTTTGTCCGTCGAGCCAAGTCCACCGACGCGCTCTGTGGTAACGTCGTCGTCTTCCGTCAAAAGATAGTGGGTAAAAATGCCTTGCGCAAACGCCGTTCCCTGTGCAACGTGCAACGTTTTTTGTCCTTCGTTGGTCAGTTTTACAAAAATGTGACCTTCGTTTGGCGCGTCGCTGTAGTCTGCGTCGATAATCCCCACGGTATTATCCAGTCGCAGGCGGTACTTAAACCCCAAGCCGCTGCGTGGAAAAATCATCAAACACCAGTCGTCGGGCATAAGTGCGCGCACGCCCGTTGCAACGGTGATTGTTTGGTTGGGTTCAAGGTCGATATCTGTCGGCGCAAAAAAATCGTAGCCGGCACTTTTGATTGTGGCACGTTTTGGCAACAATATATTGTTGTAGGTTTGTTGCGATCCGCTTTGCAAAAAGGTTTCAAGCGACACTTTTTCGAATTTTGCTTTTGTTCTCATGATTGCACCTCAAAATATGTTGGAGTACGGTTGCGTACAGACGTTTTAAGCTGATGAAAAACGTTTATACTGTGGCACGAAACGAGATTGTCGCTTCATGCTCTAACGGCTTGTATTATATCACGTTGCAAACATTTTTTCAACGTTATGCAGACACAATGCGGTATTTCTAAAAAATTTTCAAAAAAATTGCGAAAAATTTTGCAAAAAGTGTTGACAAATCCTACAAAGGTGGTATAATGTTAGCAATCGAACGGGGAGAGTGCTAACAAACAAAACCCGAGATTGCTAAAATTGCACAATCAAAACTCAAAATTGCTCAAGCGGTGCAAATCCAGCGGTTGCAAGTGAACGTCCCACAAGCAACGTCGGTAGCAAGGGCAAAGGTAGTTATGATTGTGCGACGGCGGTAATCGTGGCAGAGGTTTGCAACATCCCCACCATCCGAAAATAAATTGTAAAAGGAGAATTTTATTATGAAAACTTATCTTACCAGAAGAAACAACGATATAATCGAAGACGCATTCAACAACTTTTTCCGTCCGTTCTACGTTGACGAAGAAGCATCCATCATGAAAACGGATATCCGCGAATCGGACAACGCATACCTTATGGACGTGGAAATGGCTGGTTTTGACAAATCCGACATCTCGTTGAAGTACGAAAGCGGTTACCTTACCGTTTCCGCAAAGAAGGAAGAAAAGGCCGACAACGTAAAATACATCCGCAGAGAACGCGCCTACAGTTGTAGTAGAAGTTACTACCTTGGCGACGTTGACGAAAAATCTATCAAAGCAAAGTACAACAACGGCGTTTTGGAAATTGTCGTTCCTAAGGAAAAACCTCAAGTGCAAACCCACGCTATAAATATCGAGTAGCGTAGTTGTCGTCGCAAAAGCGACGGCATAAAATCTAAAAACAACTACCTCCCACGCAGAGTATTGCGTTTGGGAGGTGGTTTTGTATTTTGATTACAATCAAAAAACAACCGCAAAAAGACTTGCAAAAGGTTGTGATTGCTTGTAAAATTGATAACGACAACAGCTTGTATTTTTTTCGGTGCAGCGTAGTGGAAAAGGTTGCACGTTGTTTAGGGAATAGATAACAACAGTTACCGTTTGTTGGCACAGGAGCAGAAAGGTTGCATAGCTTTTATAAAAGAGTTAACAACGATAGTGAATACACCCAAAGAAAAATGCATATTATGCACCAAACTACACCTTTAACTACACAAAAACACATCTTTAATTGCATATTCGTGAAAAACTGTGTATGGCAATGCCAATCACGTCAACATAAAAATCAATCAAATCGAACGTCGGTTTGTAAAATATCAAAATAAAAATTGCAGTTGCAAAACTGCTTATTGCGAGGAACATAATGAGAAAATTCAAAACGGAGTCCAAAAAGGTTTTGGACATAATGATCAATTCTATCTACACCAACAAAGATATTTTTCTGCGCGAACTTATATCTAATGCAAGCGACGCCTTGGACAAACTTGCCTATCAAAGTTTAACGGACGGTTCCGGATTGGACAGATCTACGTTGCAAATCACCGTCAAGGCGGATGCGGAAAAACGAACCCTTACCATTTGCGATAACGGTATCGGTATGACTGCCGACGAACTGGAAAACAACCTTGGCACCATTGCAAAAAGCGGTAGTGAAAGCTTCAAAAAGTCGTTGGACGACAATGCCGACGTGGACGTTATTGGTCAATTTGGCGTAGGATTTTATTCGGCGTTTATGGTTGCGGAAAAAGTGTCCGTGTTATCAAAAACGCAAAACGGCAGTGTCAATTTGTGGCAAAGTGCCGGTGCGGAAGGTTACGAAATCACCGCAAGTAACTGCGATTTTGAGCGTGGCACGCAAATCACCCTGCAACTAAAGGCAGATGCTGACGGCGAAAACTACAGCGATTATTTGCAAGAGTACAAACTGCGCAACCTTATCAAAAAGTATTCCGACTACATCCGCTACCCCATCAAATTGTGGAGTGCAGTAGCTTGCGACGACCACGGTGATTGTGACGATTGTGCAGACGATCACGACCACGAGCACGAGCCAAAATTTGATTGGGTTGTTGTAAACAGCATGATGCCCCTTTGGAAACAAAACAAAAAGGACGTTACCGAAGAGCAGTATAACGATTTTTACACCGACAACTTTTTCGGCTACGACAAGCCGTTGCACGTTATTCACACTTCTGCCGAAGGTACGGTAGAGTACAAAGCATTGTTGTACATCCCATCTCACGCTCCATACAATTATTATCAAAAATCCTTCGAAAAGGGGCTTAAGCTATACACAAACGGGGTTTTAATCACGGATTGTTGTTCTGATCTGCTTCCCGATTGCTACAGTTTTGTGCAAGGTTTGGTAGATAGCGACCTAACGCTAAATATCTCGCGTGAAACCATCCAGCACAACCGCCAACTAAAACTTATTGCTAACAACGTCGAAAAGAAAATCACATCCGAGCTTACCAACATCCTAAAAAACGATCGCGAAAAGTACGAACAATTTTGGAAGGAATTCGGCTTGCAACTTAAGTACGGATTGTACGCAAACTGGGGCGCAAAAAAGCAACAACTGCAAGATTTGGTACTGTTCCACTCTCTCAAAAACGACAAATTGGTAACTCTTGCCGAGTACGTTGAACAATTTGCCGATGGTCAAGAGTGCATCTACTACGCCACCGGCGCAAGTGTTGCAAGCATCAAAAATCTTCCACAAGTTGCCAAAGTGCAACAAAAAGGTTACGACGTGCTGTGTTTGACGGAAGATGTGGACGAATTTGCACTAAAAGTTTTGTCCGCCTACAACGACAAACCTTTCAAATCCGTTGCCGACGAAACTGTCGAAACAGCCGAGGAAGAAAATGCCGACCTTTCCGCATTTATCAAAAACGCCCTTGGCGAAAGCGTAGCCAAGGTAAAATGTTGCAAAAACGACACGAACCATCCCGTGTGCATCACCACCGAAGGGGAACTTTCCGTCGAAATGGAAAAGGTGCTAAACAGCATGCCCAACGTTGGCGAAAATAAAGTCAGCGCAACCAAGGTTTTGCAGATAAACGTAAACCACCCTGTGTATGCAAAATTGGTGGATTGGTTTGCAACCGACAAGCAAAAGTTGACGGATGCTGCCAAAGTTCTGTATCAACAAGCGCGCCTTATCGAAGGTTTGCCCGTTGACGATGCAACCGAGCTTGCCGATTTGGTCGCAAAGTTTATTGCGCAGTAACGCAAGTTCCCAAACCACGTCAATTTGACGAGTATTGATTACAAAATTTACTGCACAATAGCGATATAGTAACAACAAAATGCACAATAATCGTCGCGTTGAAAAATTATAACACAATAACTTTGCAACCACAGCCACAACCCTTCGATGGACACTGCGTAGTAAAAACTATCGTGCAGTAATGATATAACCACAAAAAGATTGCCACGCAATAACGATATGAAAACAACAAAAACTGCAATTTTGTTGGTTTGGGTAAACGTGCGCAAACGTCAAATGGTCGCATTGGGAAATACGTCGTTAAAAATATGTAAATATTTTAATACAAAAAATCGTCTCAAAAATTTGAGACGATTTTTTTTGTATTTGCTGTTGAAAAATTACAAAATCTTCCACTACGAAAGCAAAATTCTGTCGTTTTCCGAACCGATGGATTGAAATTTTTGTAGCAAATCGGCAACAGTGAGGTTTTGTTTTTCCTTGCCTTCTGCTGTGTAGATTATTTTGCCGTCGCACATCATTATCAGCTTGTTTCCGTAGGTGATTGCGTCACGCATGTTGTGTGTTATCATTATGGTGGTTTGATTGTTCTTCGACGTTATTTCTTGCGTCAGTTGCAACACCTTCGTTGCCGTTTTGGGATCCAACGCTGCGGTGTGCTCGTCCAAAAGTAGCAGTTTTGGTTTGTTCATGGTTGCCATAAGTAGCGTCAACGCTTGACGTTGTCCGCCGGAAAGCAAATTTACCTTCGTTCCCATGCGTTTTTCCAGTCCCAAGCCAAGGGTTGCTACCAACTGCTCCAGTTTTTCACGATCAACCTTGGTAACGTTCCACTTCAAAGTGTGACGTTTTCCGCGCAGACACGCCAAAGCAAGGTTGTCTTCGATATTCATCGCACCGGCAGTGCCTTTCATGGCATCTTGAAAAACTCTCGCAACAAATTTTGCACGTTTGTGCTCGGCAAGATTGGTCACGTCGGTACCGTCTATCACGATTTTGCCTTCGTCCACGTCCAAACCGCCTGCAATAAGGTTAAGCAAGGTGCTTTTTCCTGCGCCGTTGCCACCAATCACGGTAACAAAATCCCCTTCGTCAAGGTGCAACGACAGGTTGTCTATGGCAATTTTTTCGTTTACGGTGTTTGCGTGAAATGTTTTCGTAACGTTTTGTATATCAAGCATAGTGGTTCTCCTAATCTATATCGGTGTGGGCATTTGCCGACGCGCGATTTGTTTTGTGACGTCTAAATTTGTTCTTAAAATGGGGGATAGATAGGAAAATTGCCACAACCACGGCAGACAAAAGTTTCAGCAGGTCGGTGTCCAATCCCAAGCAAACAACCACTTGATAAACAAGGTAGTACACGATGGAGCCCACAACCACTCCGCACATTTGCACGGCAAAGTTGGAACTAACTTTGGACGTTATCGCTCCGCCGATTATCACCGCGGCAAGTCCTATAATGATTGCGCCACGGCCCATGTTGATATCCGCAAAACCTTGGTACTGACAAAGCAATCCGCCGGAAAGAGCAACCAATCCGTTGGAAATGGACAGTGCCAAAACCTTGGTAAAGTTTGTGTTGATGCCTTGCGCCCTTGCCATATCGACGTTGCAACCGGTAGCGCGAATAGAACATCCCACTTGAGTGCCGAAAAACCAGTACAACACGCCCACCAATAGGGCGGTAACACCCACCATCACAAGGATGGTTTTGCCGTTGTCCATGCTGGAAATAAGCAAATCGTAGTTGCGTGCAGAAACGGACATATTTGCCTTTCCAAGAATTTTTAGGTTTATCGACCACAACGCAAGTTGCGTAAGTATTCCCGAAAGGATAGCAGGTATGCCCATTGCCGTGTGCAACAATCCCGTTACCGCTCCGCAAACCATTCCGGCAAGCAACGCTACGACAAGCGCAACGGACCAATGCACGCCGTTGGTTATAAGTACGGCGCTAACCACCGCGCCCGTGCAGATAGAGCCATCCACCGTAAGATCGGCAAAATCGAGAATTTTGTAGGACAAAAACAGTCCCAGCGCCATTATTCCCCAAACAAGCCCTTGCGAAATTGCACCGGGCAAAGCGTTTATAATTATCATAAAATCACCTTTTAAGTATCGTTTTTGTATGTGTTAAGGCATGTTTTGGCAACTATCGTCAGTCAATCGCAACGTAGTCGGCTGGGATGGTTATTCCAAGTGAGTTGCAAATCTCGTCGCAAATTTCCTTGTTGTATTTTTTGGCGGGGGCGGTATCGTATGCAATTTTCATTGTGGAAATGTCTTGTTCGCCAAGCAGTATTTTGGCTGCCATTTTGCCCGTTTCTACGCCGAGATTGTAGTAGCTGATGGACAACGTAACAATTCCGCAACCTTTGCAAGTTCCGCTTTCTCCGCAAAATACGGGGATTTTCTTTGGACGACAAACGCTATCAATAATGTTTGCGCAGGATGCCGCAGTGTTGTCTGTTGGCACGTACAAAGCGTCGTATTCTTCCACAGCGTTGGTAACAACCGGTAAAATATCGTTGCTGTCCGCAAAGGAAAGCAGTGTTGCCGTGATACCGAGTTTTGCCAGTTCGCCTTGGACAACGTCCACTTGATACTTGGAATTTGGTTCCGCACTGCAGTAGAGCAAACCAACATTTTGGGCAGTGGGATATAGGTCTTTTATCATTTTTGCTTGTTCATCAAGTGGTGCAAGATCGCTTGTGCCGGAGATGTTTCCGCCAACAACACCGTCAAAATCACCCTTTATGTCCAACGCAGTTTTGTAGTCGGTGATGGACGTTCCCAAGATGGGGATGGTTGTCGTTGCGTTTTGCGCCGCTTGCAACGATGCCGTTGCGTTTGCCATAATCAAATCTACGTTTTTTGCGACAAAATTGTTTGCAATGGTGATGCAGGTGTTAGGGTCGCCCTGCGCGTTTTGCAAATCGAATTTTACCGTCTTGCCAGCCTTTTGCAACTCGTCTTTTAGGCTATCCATAAACCCTTGCGTTGCTTGGTCGAGTGCATCGTGGGTTACCAGTTGGCAAATACCCACCGTAAAATCCGCACTTTCGCACGCCGTCAAAGCGAGCAAACATCCGCAGATTAGTGCCAGCGTTACAACTACTGCAATTATCTTTTTCATACCATTCTCCTTTGTGTTGAAGTTTTTTTGCTTATTTGATGTATTTGTTATACGTTGATATCTTTATTTATCTTAATATTTCTATTTATTTTGCAAACGTCACGAGTTTCTATTCGTATCATTTTGGGTAATTCTTATTGATTGTTGATATTTGCAGTGCCGTTTACGTTATAGGAGCCATCTTTATTTATGTCTATCTGTTTTGTGGACGTCTTTTCTGCCTGTATCGAGATGTATCTTTGTATTTGGAATTAATGAGCCTCTAAGGCTGTTGGTATTTTCACGTTTTTCAACAAAAAAAACTCTTTCGAGCGAATGTCGAAAGAGTCTAATTGGCAGATTTAATAAAAATTATTACCTATTTTCTCCATCAGCAAACGCTACATTACAAAAGTTCGCAAAGTAGTAAAAGTAATATGCGCTTGCAAAATAACGTTTATTCATAAAGAAAAACTCCTTTTGATAGCATTAGTATAGCGGTAAACCCCAGCCGTTGTCAACTTTTTAACACCAAAAAATCCTTCCTTTTTTGAGTTTTTTTGTCAATAGTAACGAAAAAGAGAACAATACTACGTTATTTCGAACTGTGCCGACACGGAGATAATGGAATGGCGAAGCCAAAGG
>CAZDLE010000003.1:0-55597 GCA_964506035.1 uncultured Oscillospiraceae bacterium
TTAAGGGGATTGACGAGTCTATGGACGTAATGGTGTTCGACACTGTTAATCTTACTCCTGCCGACGACGTTCGTTGTACGGGTGGTAACGGATTGCTAACACGTTCTCTTACCGTCTACTCCCCCACAAACGAAGTGGTGCAACTAATTGATAACGCTTTTGTTCCAACTGTTATCGGCGTTTACCGTGCAGAGTACAGAGCAACCGACTTTTTCGGAAAGGAAGGCGTAGCGGTTATCAATATCAATGTTGGTGCAACCGATCAACCGATATTCGTAGGAAAGATCAGTTTGCCGGACGTTTTGATTAATGGTTTCACCTACAACTTCCCCGCTGTTTCTGCTAAAAAGGTTGTAGATGGTGCAGTAGTTGATGCTCCCGTTAAGTACTATGTCGACGAAAAAGAAGTTACCAACGGAAAGTTTACAGTTGATGCAACGGGCATAGTTCGTGTTGAATGTCGCACCGATGGCAAAGATGGCACACCTGTTGTTACCTACAAAGACGTGTACGTTGTTGATGGTAACAAAGGTTTAGATCAACAAAACTATTTCTACAGCGCAGATGGCAGTGTAATTTCCACTTTGGAAAAGGACTACGTTGCACTTAACGTCAGCACAGACGGAACAACTTCTTTTGCCAATAAAATAAGCAACGGACAGTTTAAGGCAAGTTTTAGTTACATTCCTACGCAAATTGGTTTCTCTTCCATCGACGTTATCGTTAGTTCGGCAAACGATACAAGCAAATCGGTAACCTTCAACGTAACTTTCTCGTCGATGGGACTTACGGTTTCCACAAAAGATTTGTCTTCCGTAAATTTCCCGCTCAAAAGTGACTCAACCAACAACTATTTTGCCATTGGTTATACCGATGCAACTCGCACCTTTACCGACGTTAACGACAAGGCAATGTGCGTGCTAAAAACCTACGACGACGGAACGGAATTTAACGGTTTCGACGGCGGAATTTATCTGGGCATCAAGTTTAACTCCGTCAAAAAGGCAAGCCAGCTGTTTGTTACGGCAATCAATAACCAATCATTCGGCTACAAATATTCCCCCGACGATCCTGCAGGAGATATAAACGGACCGCAAATTATCATCAACGGTACCTACAATCGTCGTCAAGACCTTGGTTCAACATTGACTTTGTACACAGCTGACGCTTTCGACGTTCTCAATCAAGTGTCAACGTTTACTCTTTCCGTTTACGATCCGGATAACGTTGCAGTTTTATCTAATGTTTCTCCCGACAAATTGTACAGCATTCAACTAAACAAAATCGGTCGTTATCGCATTGTGTATTCCGCAAAAGACACTTCCGGAAACAACAAGGTTACAAATGCAGGTACAACACTTACCGTTGTGGATATCATCCAACCGGAGTTGGAAGTAAATTCCAAGATAAAAGAGTTGTATGCAGTGGGATCTAAAATCAAATTGCCCAAGTTTACAGTATCGGATAACACCGAAAACGTTTATTGCGACGTGTACTTGTTGCTTCCCAACAACGAAACTCGTCTGCTTTTGAGTTACGTCAACGGCGAAACGACCTCATATCTTGTCCCAAGCGATCCTAGTTACCCATCTTCATTCAAGGCAGGCGAAACAAGTTTCTACGTAGAAACTGTCGGAAAGTACGTTCTTACCTACCTTGCATACGACGATAGTTTCAACTACGTGCGTCACACAATTGAGTTTACCGTTGTGGAGAAGGAGTCTAAATGAAAAAAATAATTAGTATGGTTCTTGCCGTATTGCTTATTGTCACTTGCATGTTTGCACTTGCTTCCTGCAAGGACAAGTTGGTAATACCAAGCGAGATTCAAAGAGAAAAAACTAAATATCTTCTTGTTGCTGAAGGCGTAAGCGAATATTTCATTTTGCTTGCCGACGATGCCGCAGTAAAGGAAGCAGATGCAGCCGAAGAGTTGCAAAGTGTACTAAAATCTGCAACGGGCGCAACCCTTCCCATCGTGTACGAAAGCAACGCAAAGCTCAATAATAAAACCTCCGTCATCAGCATTGGCGACACCAATTTTGCCGAAAGTCGTGGTGTAAAAACCGATGGCAATCTTGGCAGAAGTGGTTACGTTATCAAAAATATTGATAACCAACTGTTTATCAAGGCTGACGGCGACAAGCGCGGTTGTTTGTATGCAGTGTACGATTTTTTGTATGACGCAGTAGGCTACAGATACTACTACATTGACGAAATACAATACAACACAATGGCAAACGTTCCGTTGTACGCCTACGACGATACGGAAATCCCCACCTTCGATTTCCGTTCCACTTGGTACCAAATTCTAACGGAAAACGAAGATTACCGCACGCATTTGCGTTACAGCTTGTTCGACGAAGAATACGGTTGGAAAGCACATACTCAAACGGATCGTGTTGTCAAATTCGATAACTTCAAAAACCATGCCTATGGTGCAGTTAAAACCGATCCCGAAACGGGCGAAACGTTGTTGGACGAAAATGGACAACCAATCCCCGATCACTGGTTCTCAAACAATGCTAACACGCAATTGTGCTGGACTGCCGGCTACGATTTGGAACTGCAAGCTGCAACCGACTTGTACATCAATATTACCGGTAGCAGTGCAGAAAAAATCTACTTCTCCTTGGGACAAGCCGATGGTAGCAACTTCTGCACCTGCCCACGTTGCGAACAAGCCAAAAAGGATTGGGGCATGAACGATGCCGGTTTGCAAATCAACTTTGCAAACAATGTTGTAGATATCATCCAAGAGTGGGTTGCACGCGACTATCCCGAAGGTAAGGATGTTCGTATTGTTTTGTTTGCTTACAAAGCAACGGAAACTCCTCCAATGGTCAGCGATGGTAACGGCGGTTGGGTTCCATATAGCGACAAAGTTATTCCTCACGAAAAACTCTATTTCGAAATGGCTCCCATCAACTCCGACTACTCCGTTCCTTTGGAAGACGTTGCCAATGCCGAAGTATACAGCAACTTAACAAAATGGCACGCTTTACTCAAGGACAACGAACGTATGTCTATTTGGACTTACGAAACAAACTACAGCTACTTCCTGTATCCTTTCAACAACTTCGATACCTTCCAAGTGCAAATGAAAACTTACAGCCAAAACGGCATCACAAACATGTTTAGCCAAGGTCCTGCTTACACCAACCAACCCGGCTTCCAAGAAATGCGTTTGTGGGTACAATCCCAAATCATGTGGGACGTTGACCGTAGTTATTCCGACTTGGCTTACGAGTTTATCGATGCTTACTACAAAGATGCTTCCGCCGAAATTCGCGAGTACTACGATCTTATTCGCGCTTTGTACGAAAAAGCAACGTTAAAAGGCAACAGTTTTGCATCTATCTATGCAGATATCTCCACCAAAGACGTTTGGACGGAAGGCGTAGTAGATGGTTTCAGCAAATTGTTTCAACGTGCTTATGCAAAAATCGAGCACTACAAAACGGAAGATGCTCAAATGTGGCAAAAACTCTACGATAGACTAAAAGCTTTGGAAGTAACCATCACCTACACAAAACTTAACTACTATCGCAGCAACTACACTCAAGCGGAACTTAACGTTCTAATTGACGAACTCAACTACTATTGCTCCAAAAACGGCTATAACTACATTGCCGAAATGGGCGCAAATCCTGTAGGCTTGTTTGATGCCTACAAACAATAAAGGGGGTAACGCAATATGGTATCAACAAAAAAAGTTCTACTTGTAATAATGCTCGTTGCCCTGTTGGCAGTAAGTCTGGTTGTTGCAACATCCTGCAAACCGGACGAAGAACCCGAACCTTTGTCGGCGCTAAAATTTAGCCCAAACAGTATTCAACTTTATGCAGGCAATTCGGCAATAGCTCAACTTCAAGGGCTTGCCGATGGCGAAAAAGTCGTTAGTTGGATTTCCAACGATACCGACGTGGCAACCGTGTCCGATGCGGGCGAAATCACTGCCGTTGGCGTGGGCTCTACCACGGTAAAAGCAACAACCAATAACGACCGTTTTGCATTGGTCAGCATTTCCGTAAAGGACAACAACAATCAGCTTATTCCTGCAATCACCTTCAACTCCACCTCGCTAACGCTGCCTGTGTACGATCAATTTCAACTGCAACCCCAACTTACCTTTGATGGTGTAGCAGTTGATGGTACGTTCACATGGCAATCCACAAATACCGATGTTGCAACCGTCACAAATGGCAGTATCAACGCAGTGGGCGTAGGTAGTGCAACAATTTTGTGCCAAGCAACGTACAACGGACAATCGGTAACGTCAAAAGTGTACGTTTCCGTTGCGGAAAGTGGCTACTATTTCTGTGCAGACTACCAAAACAAACAAATTTGGCAGGGCGACACGTTCGAGCTTACCCTTTCCCAAACCATTGGCGACCAAACCACGCAAATCGAAAATGTTACTTTCAAAAGTGAAACGGTACGTGTTGCGGATGTCGTCAACGGAAACACGTTTAAGGCAATTTCCGGCGGCGATGCCACAATCACTGCAACGTTTGAGCACAACGGCGTTACTTACGAATGTAAAACAGTCGTGCACGTCTATGGCGAATACAGTGTAAGCGTCTATGCATTAGGAAAGCGTGATCATACCATCCGTGGCGTTATGTACGGCGAAAAAGTCACGTTAGAACTAAACAAACCCGTCAAAAACCGTGCAATCAAATGCTGGTACGTCGATGGCGAACGCATCGAAGGTAATTCCTTTACCATGTTAGATAAGAATGTGGATGTAACCGCCAAATACGTAAACGAAACGGAAGGCGACTTTACAAAATATCTAACAGAAGGCAATCTTCTTAAAAATCCAGCCGAAGCAACCTTCAACAAAGAAGTAAAAAAGGATAAAAACGGCGAAACTAACACCGATGGCAACTACGTTACTCTTACCAACGCAGTAGATGGCGGATCTTCCGTGCAACTCAACTTGGACGAAGGTATCGTAATAACCGAAGATGCTTACTTCACAATGTGTATCTATGTTCCCGCTATCACAAAATTGTACCTTGGCACAGGAAACACGGTTCGACGCACCTATGGTGCAACAGATGCTGACTTCAGTATCGATACCGGTTGTTGGACGGAAATCCAAGTTCCACTAACCGTTTTTGGCGCTGTCGATTCGTTGTTAAACAACATTTCAATCGGTCTAACGGGCAGTTACGTGTATATCGACTACGTAATGTTTGTGTACTAATCACAAATTGCATCCGTCACGTTGCGGATGCCCAAACAAGGTTTTGCCCCACTTGTTGTATCGTGGGAAAATAATAAAACAAAACATAAGGAGGATCACTATGAACACAAAAAAATTGTTGTTACTCGTTTTCACACTTTTGTGCGTGGCGTGTTTGGCATTTTCAGCATGCGTACAAACACCAAACAGTAACACAATCAGCGGTCTAGCAGATATTTCAATCACTTGCGGAGATAATCTGCCTACGATCGATCCTGTTGCCGAATATGGCACAGTAACGGTAACCATTGCAAAAGCAGTGGATGGTACCGAAAAGGAAAACCTTACCTACGAAGCACTTCCCACAAAGGCTCCCGAAGTAGGCGCCTACTACCTCAAAGCCACTGTCGAAGCTGGCGAAAACTACCAAGCTGCAACAGCTTACGCAAAGTTGACAGTTTCCCACAAATCTTTCCAAGATATCGCCGGTAACGGCACTCTCAAGGAAGAACCCACCACCGATGGCAAGTACAAAACTTGGGTAGAAAAGGAATGTCCTTGTGGAGAAATCATCAAAGGTAACGAACAAGTTAACGACAAAAAAGCTAACGTAATTAGCGGTCTCGAAGGTGATGAACTTGTTTGCGGTAGTGCAATCAACGTTAGTGACGTTACTGCAACCTATGGCACAGTTGTTGTAGAAATTGCACAAGCTGTCGAAGGCACCGAAAAGGAAAACCTTACCTACGCAGCAATTTCCGACACCTACAATCACGGTGTTTACTACATTCGTGCAACCGTTGCCGAAGGCGAAGACTATCTTGGTGCAACAGCTTACGCAAAAGTAACAGTTAATCACCAAGCCTTTGACGACATTGCAGGCGACGCTTTGCACCAAGCAGTAGTGGGTACAACCAAAGGTTACGACTACAAACTTTGCGCTTGCGAAGAACGCATCCACGGCGAAACCGAATACGTTAACGTAACAATCAAAGCCGATGGTACAGTTATCGATACTCAAGAACTTGCAATCGGTGCAAAAGTTGCATACCCCGAAACAAGCAAACTTCCCGCACGCACAAACTACACTGCTACGCTCCTTCTCAACGGCAATGATTGGGATGCTGGCGAAACTGTTTCCGACTTTGCAACAATCGAACTTACCACACGTTGGCTGCACAAATCCACTACGGAAATCGCAAACGTTAACACAAACTGGTTGTTTATTGCAAACGACGAAAATGGTCTCACCGACGAAACAGTAAACAAACTCACAGAAGAAGATGGTTTGTGGAAAATCGAAACACTTTTCAACCCCGAAAAACCTGTTTCTCCTGCCGAAGTTAACCTTGGCGATATCGTTCTCAAACTTAACCACACCTATGTGTTTACAATCACAGCAAGTCATCGCACGCGCATTTGTTTTGCTCTTGATACTTGGGATACTAACAACTACCTTATCACCGAAGATATGGTAAATCAAAGTATCGTTGTAACAGTTAGCTACACAGGTAGCAACACAATCGTAACTTTCAACGGCGAAGTTCGCACTTACACAAACGAACAATGGTCTACACACAACCTCAATGCTGTTTCTCTTGCAATCCAAGATAAGGACGCTGCATCGGAAACCGACCATCCACGTTACACAGTTTCCATCTCTAAGCAAGTTGACGATTTGTACGACTACGCTAGCGAAGATGCTCGTCTTGTTGCAAGCTTGCCCGAAGTTGCAGATATCAACGTTTCCAATGCAGAAGAAACAATGGAAGCAATCCAAGCAATCGAAGCACTTCGTACTGCACACTTTACCGATGCACAACTTGCAAGTGCTACCAGCCTCGACGCTCACAAAGAGGCAGCTCAAGGTTGGATTGATAACCACACAGCAAACCTCAAAGTTTTGCAAGACGCTTTGCCCGCTTTCGACACAATGTGGACAGCCGACAAAGATACTCAAGACGCTGCATACAAAGCTCTTACCAAGTACCTTGCTTACTACAATGTTAAGTTCACAGCGGAAGAAAAGGCAGATTACACCGAACCACAAGAGATCTCCTTCTACCGTGAGTTCTTCAAAGATCGCACATTGGTAACAGACAAAGCTTTGGCAGAATCTACGTCTCCCTTCAGCGTTTGGAATGACAAACCTACAACCCACTGGAATCCTAACAATCAAAGCGGTACAATAACACTTCCGCAAATCGCTTATGGTGCATACGATCAAGTAACGTTTATACTTGTTTCTGCCGGTGGCGACACTCGTACCATTACCTATGGAGATTATGTTGTTACCAATAATTGGGGACAATTTATCATTACCAAACAAGCTGATGGTTGGTATGCAAATTTTGCTGTTCCTGACGCGCACACAGGTAATGGTGTTAAACTTTCCGACGAAATTGTTCTTGGTAACGAAGGTATCCAAGTTCAATTCCAAAATAGAGATTGGGGATGGCTTCGTATTCAATCTACCGGTGTTGATAGCTCTATCAACCAAATTTCCGGCACTCTCACCGCAGGTACAACCCCAGTTCATCAAGTATCTTACAGTTACACAACCAGTGCCGGCGATAAAACAGCAACACAGTACTATCTCAACAACGGAGCTTTAGTTCTTCCTAACGTTTCCGACTACACCGATAACGTAGGCAAGCACACGTTCTTGGGCTGGTTTGCAGGCGAAACGGAATACAAAGCAGGCGATGCTATCACAGCAAGTGTTCAACTTGTTGCCAAGTACGAAATTCGTGAAGGCGACTACACCGAGTACACCGTATCTTACTTTGTAGACAACGCTGAATACGAAACTACCCCCGAACAAACCTATCACTACAACGATAATCTTGTTCTTCCTGTAGACCCTGCTGCTCCTGCATATGACGAAAACGGCAAACACTACGAGTTCAAGGGTTGGTTTGATGGCGATAAAAAGTACACCAACGCCGACAAAGTAACCGACGATTTGGAACTTGTAGCAAAATTCGAATTGGTTGACGATATTCAATACACAGTAACGCTAACCAACTTGGATGGTGCAAATCAACAAGTTTCTGTTAACTCCGGCACAGTTGCCGAACTTCCCACCGTTACCCGCACAGGCTACGTGTTCGATGGTTGGTACAAAGCTGACGGTTCCAAGTACGATACCACAGCAGAAGTTACTGCCGACATCACTCTTGCAGCTAAATGGTTGCTTCCCGTAACGGAAAAACAAACAATTATCACCGCAAGTGATCTTTCCACACAAGTAACAGGTACACTTAATGACGGTAGAAGTGCCGCATACGACAAGACAGATTCTTGGTGGGTAGATTCCGAAGGTACCAAATACGACAAATGGTTCCTTGTTGGTAACAACAAGCCTACAGAACAAGGCCACAATGGTATCAGAACATTTACTTTCCCACTTATCAACATGAGCAAGTACTCTCAACTTAACTTTATTATGTTGATGGACAATGCTAACATCGGTTCTGTTTCCACTCCCGACCCCACAACAGATGCACCTGATCGTTGGACAGACATCGGTTCCGCAATGAGCGAGGGTCAATGCATGAAAATTACTATCACAAAGACTGATGGTGTTTGGACTCTTGTATCTACATGGAACGATGGCAGCAAAGTTAGTGTAGTGCTTAACGAAGAAGTTGTAAATGGTACTAAACCACTCGAAATGAGACTTTGGACGAACGCTGAACAATGGTTGTATATGTCCGAAATTAAAGCATACGTAAGTACCAATGCCGATTATATCGCAAAAGCAACCGCAGCAGCCGGTGTAATTGATAAGCTTGCAGTTGATGCAGACGATGCAACCAAACTTGCAGCTCTCAAAACCTACATGACATGGCGCAGTCACTTTACCGCTTCCGAACTAACCGCTAACCCAATGAGCGCAAAGGCAATCGAACTTCA
Organism: uncultured Oscillospiraceae bacterium; assembly: GCA_964506035.1. GTDB lineage: Bacteria > Bacillota > Clostridia > Christensenellales > CAG-314 > Fimimonas. Next base: position 9,113 of record CAZDLE010000003.1, read on the forward strand.
AACAGCTCTTAAAAAAGCAGGCGTTGTTGATGCAGTTTGGACTCCAACGGCTGATAACATCAGTGACATTGGTTTCCAAGGAACAAGCGACTATGTAGGTGTAACCACTATGGGACAAGATTGGATGAAGGATAAAGATTCTAATATTTTCCAAACAGCTTATAATCGCGACTGCCAAGGTGTGCAAGATATGATTGTAACTTTGCCTGCAATTAACTTTGCAACATACTCTGACGTAAGATTCTGCTTGTGGGTTCAAAATACAGCCGGAACAACGCAAAGTCTCACAATTAACGGAAAAACGGCTCCTATGGACACAGTTGCTTCTACGGTTTACGTTGTTTATATCAAAACTGTAAATAACGTTACAACATTTGAAGTTTGTTACAATGGTGCAGACGTTGCAGTTGTTAGTGGAACAATTCCTGCTACTGTTGCTAACGGTCACGAGGCATTAAAGCTTACAATTAGTGTAGATGGTTGGACACGAATTCAACTTTCCGAAATCTACGGTGCACTATAACATCAAAACTTTATTCAATCGAGGGACGGGATTTCCCGTCCCCCTTTGAAAAAGGGCAACACGCTTTGCCCCTTTTCAAAGGGAATCAACCAAATTAGTTTTGCAAAGGGCACATTGTATCGGCAAGTCTTGTTTGCGTGCATTCCGCCCAACTGTACAACAATCACGCATTTTTCCACACTATGCACAACTTTTGCAACCTATCAATTTTTCTAAAAGGAGTTCTTCGGTGACAATCACAAAACGTAACGTTTTTTTGATATTTTTAGTAGTGCTGTTTGTTGCGTGCTTGCTGTGTGCAACTTTTGTTAGCAGTGCGGAAACGTCGCAAAACGCCACGGACAAGTGTTTTGTGTACCTTTCCGGACTTTCCGCAGGCAACACCCGTTTTAACAACCCCGATGGCGCCGACTCGGCACCCATCAGCGCAAGTGCATTGTACCTATCGATGGATGCCAACCATTTGGACTACAAACCATTTGACGGTTGGAACAGTGCTTGGCTAAAACCTATATCTGCCGTAAAGTTGAACGGCGCAAACTTGAACGGTGCAAGACTTATCAAGTACGGCGCCAACGACTACTATCTTACCTTGTCAACGGATGCACAAAGGGGTAGCAAGTTGGTTATCGACGGCGTTTTCTACAACGATGCCAACAACAACGGCCAGTTGGATTCCTCCGAACAATCCGTGTGCATTTCCCCTGCGTTGTTTACCTACGACGGCGACGTTTGGAATCAAATTCGCCCCGATTTTACCCTTTTGTACGACGGCAAAGCGGTGCAAGATCTGTGCGTTTTGCCCAATACGGATATTTTGCGTGTAACGGCAAAGGCAAGTGGTGTTACTGCACAAGTAACTGTGCCACAATCCGCCCAAAGCAACGGCAAATTTGTGTTGCATGGCGAAAAAAGTGCAAACATTTGCCAACTTGCGCTAACTGCCACCTATCAAGGTGTAAAGTTCGAACAGTACGTTGATATAACTGTGGGTTACTCCACCTTCCAAATGAAAAAGGGCGCTTCTATTGCTCTGTTTGATGGTGGCGGATTGCGTTTTGGCGCAACAATTTCCGCAGACGAGTACACTTTACTAACAAATCAAGGCTACACCTTTGGTTGTGTTTTGGCAAAGCGTAGCGATTTTGATGCTTTATGTACAAACGGTACTGCAACGTCGTCGCTGGCGACGTCAATCAGCGTTAAAACGGCAAATTGCGACGTTTCGACTGTTGGTTCAAACTACCAACTTACTGCCGATTTCACGCCTATATCGTCTTCACAATTTACCACGCAGTTTGTGGGCGTTGTGTATGCAAAAAAAGGCAACGACTACGTTTTTGCAGATTTCTATCAAAACGATGTGCAAAACAACACACGTTCCTGCTACTACGTTGCACAGCTTTGTGGCGACACCAACGACAACGCAACCACTGCCGACAACTTGTACGTAAAGCCCGTTGGCAGCCTTGCTGCCGATTTGGTTGTTCGAACCATTGTGTATGGCAACGGAAAGCCTGTCGAATCGGTGTACAAAACAAGTCAGCATGTTGTGGGCACAACGGTAACTGTGGATGCTCCGCAACTATCCGCAACGCTAATTGGCGAACCGCAAGTGCAACAAAAGATTTATGCCAGTGGCAACCAAGTGGTGTTTGAGTACGTCGATCACAACGTTTCCTCCTTGGGTATTTCCGCATGGTTTTTGCCATACCTATCGGAAGAAAACAACTATCAAAACGACCACAACTATCAAATTGTTTCCGCAATGAAGCAGTCGGGGTTAAACACCGTTTTGCTTAACGGAGCATTTACCTCCAACATCACAAGCCCAGCCGACGTGGAACGAGCTCGTCAACTTATTGCATTGTTCGACAGCTACGGAATAAAATCCTACGTGGATGCCAAAAAGATGTATTTTGCATTGGGCTACTGTCCTGATTTTTCCGATTGCAGTGGTTTTGCAGGTATAATGCAATGGGACGAACCCACTGTGGAGGTTATCGACAGCGTATTGTCCGTTTATGCGCAACAGTTTGACGATCTTTACGGCCATAGTGCTACCTTTTTGTGTAACCTTTTCCCCAGTGAAGCATCGGAAGGTACATTTGGTCAAATTGACGGCAAAAATGCAACCTATTCGCAATATTTGGAACGTTACTGCACAAGCGTACTTTCCCAAATTAGCGGTACAAAAATTTTGTCGGTAGATAGCTATCCCATCTACGCCGACTATTCTATAGACAAAAACTTCCTTACAAGTATCGGTTTGCTAAAGTACTATGCAAATAAGTACAACGCAAAGGCTAACATTTGTTTGCAATCGTGCGGATGGAACGAGGGCAACGACCTTAAATCTCGTATGCCCAGCGAGGCGGAAATGCGCCTGCAAGCGTATGCTGCATTAGCTTTTGGTATGGATTCCATTTCGTGGTTTACCTATTCGCAATTTCAATCTGCGCAAACGTCGCAGATGGTTCCCGTCGATTACCAAACAGGTGCAAAAAGTGATGGTTTCACATCCTTGAAAAAAGTCAACAACGAACTACTGGCATTTGCAGACGTGTATGCCGATTTCGATTGGCAAGGTGCAATATTCAAATTCGGCGTGCTTTCCAACGAAAAGAGTGGCTACACAAAACTTAACGAAACGGAGTTTAGCCAGTACGTCTTGGACGAAAGAGCTACTCAATTTAGCGATATTTCGGTAAATGGACTTACCAACAGTGTTATTGCGGGAGTCTTCCAAAGTAAAACTAATGCAAATATGCAAGGTTACGCATTTTGCAACTACGCATCACTAAAAGACGGTGGAAAAACTGCAACGATTACGCTAAAAACCAACAAACCGCTAACGTTAACAATTTATCGCAACGGCACAAGTCAAACGGTAAATGTAACAAATTCCTACGAGCTAACACTTCAAGCCGGTGTAGGATGTTTTGTTGCTTGTACGCAATCTTAATTTGCGGTAATCAAAGGTAAACACTATGACTAAACTTTCTAACCACAAAAAAGTTTTATCAAACAAAAGAATTTGCGCGAGTTTTGTTTTAATTGCGTTATTTTCCATTTGCTGTGTTTTATTGTGCAGTTGCGCCCTAAACAAAACCTTTACCGTAACGTTTATTCAGGGCGACAAAAAGTCTGTACGCGTTGTAAACAAAGGTCAAAACGTAACCAATTTGCCATTTTTGGATCAAAAACGTGGTTACACGGTAACTTGGGACAAAACCAACCTTATGAACGTTCAAAACAACGTAACGGTGTACCCCATTGAAACACCAAACACCTACACAATCACCTATTATTTGGGAGACGTTACTTCTGCTCAAATCACGGCATACACCCAACAAGTAACTTTTGATAGCGAATTTTTGCTATATACGCCTATCGCAAACGGCTACACCTTCGAAAAGTGGGTAATCGAGGGTACTAACGACCAGTTTACCAGCGGGGTTTATACCCTTGATGCCGACGTAGAGCTTGTTGCCGTTTGGAAAATAATCTCACAGCCGTGCACGGTAACATTTGTTCAAGGTGAAAAAGTAACGACAATAACGGTAAACAAGGGTGATTCTGTCACAGACTTGCCTGCGCTTCAGCCCAAGCCCGGCTACACAGTAACGTGGGACAAAACCGATTTGTCTAACGTGCAAACCGACCTAACTGTGCACGCAATCGAAACAGCAAATACCTACACAATCACCTATTATTTGGGAGATGTTACTTCTGCTCAAATCACCTCATCCACACAAAAAGTGACCTTTGACAAAACATTTTCGCTTTACAAACCATCCGCGACGGGTTATACTTTTGTAAAGTGGGTAATTAGGGGAACTGAAAACGAATTTATAAGCGGAACCTACACACTTGATACCGACCTTCAACTTGTTGCCGTTTGGCAAAAACTTGATTGGAGCGACTTTCATTGATATTTGAACTTGCATCATCTTGCATCGTTTTTTGTGAATGAGGTATTTTCATTTGTAATAACGTGGTGCAAGTATACTTTACAGTAATAGTGTAAGTGTGCTTCAATCAATAACAACAAAATAGGCAATTTTTATGGTGGTCATTCTTTGCGATATCAAAAATTCTTAAAAAGTATTTTACGGGAAGTAGTTTATGAAAAAGCAAAATCAGCTTACTATAAATTTTCTTGGCGATAGCATCACAGAAGGTGTTGGGGCAACAGCACCCCAGCTTTGCTACGTTGAGCGCGTTGGCGCAAAACTTGGTTGCAAAGTGAACAACTACGGCATTTGCGGAACACGAATTGCGCCCCGACATCAACCTTCCGATTGCGCATCATTTGACGAATATTTTTTGCAACGAGCGCTTAAAATGCCCGATGCCGATTTGGTTTTTGTGTTTGGTGGAACCAACGATTTTGGCCACGGTGACGCCGATTTTGGCACGCTAATGGACGAATCTACCGACTCTTTTTGCGGAGCATTTACACATCTTGCCAATTATCTAACAAACAGATATGGCAAATCTAAACTTTGCTATATTTTGCCACTTCATCGTTTCAACGAAGATAGTCCTTTGGGCGATGGCAGTCGAAAAACACTCACCGTATCGCTAAAGGAATATGTCAGTGCAGAACGTGCAATTTTGCAACAACTTGGCATTGCGTTTTTGGATTTGGCAGATATTTTCCCCCAGCCTGAAGTTTGCACGCCTACGGAACTTTTCCAAGACGGTTTGCATCCTACCAACAAAGGACACGAACTTATCGCCGAACAAATTTGCGACTACGTCCGTTCGATAATGCGTTAATTAAAAATATGTCCGTTGATTGTGGGTTTGTATGCATAAACACAAAATTTACCTCAAAATCTAACGTTCGATAATGTTTTAGTTATCAAATAATGCAAAATTATCGTAGAGTTTTTCAAGTGAATCACAATATTCACATCAAAACCTAACGTTAAAATATTTTACTGCCAAAATCGGAGACCATTCGTATGATTTTTATTTCACACGGAACTAAATATAATTCTATCGAACAACACGTCAATGCACCTTTGTTCAAAAAAGTGTTCGATAGTAACTCAAGTAGTGCAACACTCAACATAACTGTTATTGGATTGTACAAGCTGTACCTAAACGGAAAATTGCTCAATCGCAGTTTTTTTGCGCCGTACATGAGCAATCCCGATCATAACGTGTTTACAGATACCTACAATTTGCAAGATCTAAAACCTCACGACAACGTTTTGTGTGTGTTGTTGGGCAACGGATTTGCTTGCGCGGATGATGCCGACGTTTGGCTAAACACTTCCGCGCCTTATCGTGGTGCCCCCAAGTTTGCGCTTACAATTTCCAATGGTGACAACGTTATTTTGCAATCGGACGAAAGCATCTACGTTACAAATAGTCCAATCACCTACGACGATTTTCGTTGTGGAGAACGCTATGATGCAAGATTGGAAATTGAAAACGTCTTAACCGACACTTCCGTAGCCGGATTCGAACGCGCAACAATCGCACAAGCCCCCAAAGGCTTAATTTTGAACAACAAGGCGCAACCAATTGTTGCAGGTAAACCACGCCAAGCGTCAGCTATTTTTCAAAACGACGTCGGCTACGTTTACGAATTTGAAGTAAACGACACGGGCGTTTACCAACTTACGCTAAACGGTACAAGCGGGCAGCAAATTGATATGACATTTGGCGAGTTGCTCTGTGGCAATCGTGTTGATATGCGCAACATTTCTTTCGAACAATGGCAAAAAGGCTACGTTCAGCACGACGTATATATATGCAAGGACGGCGAACAGAGTTATACGCCCAGTTTTACTTGGCACGGTTTTCGCTACTGCGAAGTGGTTGGTCTCACGGCCGAACAAGCAACGTTTGATGCATTGACTTTTATTCCCACTCACAGCGATTTACCATCTGTTAGCACCTTCCAATGCAACGACAGCGTTATTAACAAACTCGTCGAAATAACTCTTCGTAGCGATTTGAGTAACTTTGTTTTCTATCCATACGACTGTCCTCACCGCGAAAAAAACGGTTGGACCGCCGATGCGTTGCTTTCGTGCGAGCAAACTTTGTACAGTTTTGATGCCTTTGATAGCTACAGACAATGGCTAACTCTTGTTAGAACCGCTCAACGCAGTGATGGTGCATTGCCGGGAATCGTTCCAACGGCAGGTTGGGGGTTTGACTGGGGCAACGGTCCCGCATGGGATGGCGCACTTGTGGAAGTTCCCTATCAGCTCTATCGTTTCTATGGTAACGAGCAGATTATTGTGGAAAACGCTCAAGCCATCAACAAATATTTCCGTTACATAACAAGCCGACTTAACGATTGTGGTCTGGTGGAAATCGGTCTTGGCGATTGGTGTCAAACCTACACCGACGATCCCGGTCACTACGAAACGCCTTTGGAAATTACCGATAGTTTGGTAATGCTGGATTTGTCTAACAAGGCAATGGAAATGTTTCAAACGGTTGGTATCGACACTCAATATATTGCCGAATTTAGACGTAACTTGTTGCAAAACTTTCGCAAAAAGTACGTAAAAGATAACACTTTAGCCGTTCAAACACAAACCGCATTGGCAATGAGTATTCATCTTGGCGTATTCGAAGACGATACCAAAGCCTTTGCCGATCTTTTGGCAAACATCCATGCGCAAAAGGATCATTTTCGTGTTGGTGTGGTGGGTTACAGACATTTGTTTGCCACACTTACCGATCACGACATGCACGATTTGTGCTACAAGCTTATCACACAAGACAGTTTCCCAAGTTACGGATATTTTATTCACCTTGGCGCAAGCACTTTGTGGGAAGTTTTCGACGATTTGTATCGTGACGAAAATGGCAAAATTCTTCGCAAGGACGGTATGAAGCTTATTTCTTCCTACAATCACCACTTCTGGGGCGGTGTTTTAGCTTGGGTTTACAAGTGCATTGGTTGGATTGACGTTGTTTCGGCAAACAAAATTGTTGTTCGTCCGGTTATAATGGACGGAGTGCACCGATCCAGCATGACCTATTCTCGCAACGGCAAGAGTATTTTCGTAAGCTGGAAACTTGTTGGCAACCAAATTGTTTTGGATGTTCAAAACGACGGATTTGATTGCGAATTGCGCCTAAAAGACGAAACAAAACTCATTGTCGATACCACTTCTTTCCAATTTGACGTTAGTTGCATAAAATAAGCAACGCACAAAAGTAAATGCCGTCGCATTACTAAGACAATTTTGATAGTATTGACGATACCAGTCAAGTTGGGAGCGCGTAACTCAAGTAGTGCGAGCAAACATCAAACAAAATAACGTGCGATATATCACGTTTTGCAATAATTAAAAATAATCACTTTTTCTGCCAAAATGTTGTAATTTCGAAACAAAAATCGGCAGATGCACTAAAAGACTATGCCACAAATAGATATCGAAAATCTTACAGTTGAATATGCCAACGGAAAGGACAAGGTTGTCGCCTTGGACGATCTTTCGGTAACCCTTCTTTCCAACGCGTTCAACGTTATTGTGGGCTATTCCGGTAGTGGCAAAACCACCCTGCTACGCACAATAGCAGGGCAACTTTCCTATAACGGCACAATATGTTTTGACGGTGTAAACGTAACTTCCCTTTCCGTGCAAAAGCGCAACTTGGCTTTTGTTTCGCAACAATTTCTGTTGTACGCAAATAAAACCATTTTCGATAACATTGCTTTCCCGCTAAAGGTGCAAAATTTGCCCAAAACGCAAATTATAGACACCGTGCGCAACGTTGCTAACCAATTAGATTTGGTCGCTTGCTTAACACGCAAGCCCAAACACCTTAGCGGTGGACAGCAACAGCGTGTAGCATTGGCAAAAGCACTTGTAAAACAACCTTCGATATGCTTGTTGGACGAACCTTTTTCCAACGTCGATCCAACGCAACGTTTTCGTTCTCGTGTGCTTGTAAAACAAGCGCTATCGGCATGTAACTGCACGTCGGTGTATGTCACTCACGATTTGACCGAAGCTATGGCAATGGCAGATAGACTTATCGTGATGAACAACGGAAAAGTGGTGGCATGTGGTGCACCTTTGGACGTCTATAACAGCGGAAATCCCATTGTGGAATCACTCAAACAAGGCTCAATGGTCACAAAAAACGACTAACGTATTGCAAATTTGCGACAAACAGCCTTTCTTACAAACAAAACACCCAGTTTTATGCAGACTGTTTTGCGATAAACAGAATATCTCATTTGTCGCAGATTATTTTCTAACAGACAAAAAATTATAAATTATTTAGCATCTTTACTAACATACGGTTATGAAAAAATCCAAAAAATCACAACAAGATTTTACTTTCGCGCAACTTCCGCACAATCGAACGGAAGTGTTTATCGATTGCTACAAAATGCGCTGGGGTACAATTTTGGGTATAGGTTTGATTGTTTTGCTGTTTTGTTTGCCTCTTTTGTGTGCCGAAATTTTTACCGATATCGTTGGTATCAGCATTTACGATCGTATGCTAAAGGCGGAACTTACCGAGACGGAAGCCATTGCTTCGCTAAACTCTCTGCGAGTGCTTGTTGCTCTTGTGGATATTCCTTGTTGGGCATGTTTGGCGATAGGGCTTGCCGGTGTTACGCGTATAATTCGTCAACTTGCTTGGGGGGAACCGATATTTTTCTTTAGTGATCTCAAGCAAGGCATAAAGGATAGTTCTTGGCGTTTTGTTGCAATATTCGCCATTTGCGCATTGCTAAATTTTGTGCGTGAATTTTGTCAGCGTTGGCTAACAGATATATCCATTTTGGCATTTTCACCCCTTGTTTTGTTGGTATTTGTTGTATTGCCTGTGGCGCTATGGATGTTATCGCAATCAACAATATACAGGGTAGGGTTCGGCAAAGCTTTCTCTAATGGGGTTGCTTTTTACGGTAAAACAATTTTACAAACGTTAGCGACGGTTGTTGTGGCGTGCCTAATGTGGTTTGTTACGCTAATTTCCGCTATCATTGTAAAGTACGTTGTTTTTGCACTAGTTATAGTCTTGCTTGTGCCAGCGTACCTGATCTTTTGGTTTTTGTTTAGTAGTAGCGTTTTCGATCAATACATCAACAAAACTCAATTTCCCGATTTTTACGACAAGGGTGTGTATCGTTTAGATACTCCCGTAAAATAACTCGTTAGGAGCCAAATCGTGCTTAATTTAACAATAAAAAAACTTAATATCAACATTGACGACGGATGTGCCACAATAGGCGGATTTCCCTTTGTGGAAGTACAAATAAGTGGCGACGACAAAGATAGTCATCTTGGCGCAAAAATGATCCATTCGTCGGAAAGTCGTCAGCTAAAATACGTTGCGCATAACTTTGAAGACGGAAAACTAACAATAGTGCAACGTTCCAACAGCTTGGAAGCAACAACAACCTTTACTTTTGGCAAATACAATGGTTATGCTGTAAACACTGCTTACAAAAACATTTCCAACGAGCCACTTGTTTTAGAGGAGGCATCTGCATTTGTTTTGGGTGGTTTTGCCAACGTAACATTTGCTGATAAAATAGATTTGTACACATTTGCTCAAAGCCATCATCAGGAGTGTCAACCGCAAGTACAATCCCTTGCACAATATGGTTTTTGTGCAGATTTGCCAGTAAGTCAACATCGTATTGCATTTGCCAACGTTGGCAGTTGGTCTACCAAGGAATTTTTACCACAAGGCATTTTGAATATCTGTGGAACTTGGTTGATGTTCCAAATCGAATCTAACAACAGTTGGTACTACGAAATTAGCGAAGATAACGGTGCTTTCTACCTGTATCTTGGGGGTAAAAACCTTGCCTTCAACGGCTGGCAAAAAAAGCTGGATGTTGGTGAAAGCTACATTACAAACACTGTTAGCGTATGCTTTGGCAATTCGTTGCAAAATGTTCTTGCCGAAATCACAAACTACCGCCGTACAATAAAAGGTGTTTGTCAAGTAGATGCCAACCTGCCTACAATTTTTAACGAATATATGCACCTTTCTTGGGATTGTCCCACGGAAGAAAATACAAAAAAACTTGCACCCACTGTAGCAAAACTTGGCGTAGAGTACTACGTTATCGATTGTGGATGGCACAACGAAGAAGACGGCAGAACAGTCTATCCATACGTTGGTCAATGGAAGCAAAGCCATGCTCGTTTTGCACATGGTGTAAGGGCAACCACCGATTTTATTCGCTCGTTGGGAATGAAAGCCGGCTTGTGGATTGAACCGGAAATTGTCGGCAAAGATTGCGCAGAAATGCTTGCCTACTACGACGACGATTGTTTTATTCGTCGCAACGGCAAGCGTGTGTGTGTTATGGGACGTTACTTTTTGGATTTCCGCAATGCAAAAGTTATAGACTACATGAGCGAAACAATTCGTCGCATGGTAGAAGACTACGGTGCAGACTATATCAAAGCCGACTATAACGAAGATTTGGGCGTCGGCACGGACGTAGATAGCGATTCCTTTGGCGAAGGTTTGGAACAATGCGCACAGGCATATCTAAACTGGATGGACGATATGCGTCGTCGTTTTCCACAGGTGCTGTTTGAAACATGTAGTTCTGGTGGTATGCGTATGGACTATCAAACGCTAAAACACTTTTCTATCGTGTCCACTTCCGACCAAACTCACTACGACAAATACCCGTATATCGCAGGTAATGTGCTTTCTGCAGTGCTTCCCGAACAAGCAGCAGTGTGGAGTTATCCGGTAGGTAGTGATTACGTTATCAACGGTGTTTTTCAGCCTGATGACGAGTGGATCAAAAACAACGTTTCCAACGAACAAGTTGTACTAAACATGATCAACTCATTTTTGGGACGTATGCACTTGGCAAGTCACTTAGAAATGCTCACAGCAAAACAATTGTCTCTTGTAAAAGAAGGAATTGTGTGCTATAATTGTTTGTCGAAAGTCAAAAATACCGCTTTGCCATATTTTCCTAATGGGTTTGCTCGCTTTGGCGATTCCTTTGTTGCAAGCGGTTTTATTGCAGAAGGCAAAAAATATCTTGCCGTTTGGAATTTGTCAGATGATCAATTTGCACGAACGATAAATGTTGGCGACGTTTCTTCTATAGAGTGTATCTACCCAAAAGATAACCGACTAAACTTCAATTTGAACAACGGACAACTTACTATACATTTTACACAAAAAAATCAAGCAAGGTTTTTCCTACTGAAATAATCTTTACAAACCAAATATTCAAGGTGGCAACGGCCAAATCGTTGCGTGACTAACTATGAACACAAACTATTTTCTTGCAATCGACATTGGCGCGTCCAGTGGACGGCATATCGTAGGCTATCGTCAAAACGGACAAATAAAGTTGGACGAAGTGTATCGCTTTTCCAACGGAATGAAACGTACGGCAGATGGTCTAATTTGGGATGTTAACGAGATTTTCTCTCATATCAAACAGGGTATCAAGTGCGCATTTCAAAAGTATAATGAAATCCAAAGTGTTGCAATCGACACTTGGGGTGTGGACTACGTTTTACTAAAAGGCGACCAACTTGTTTTGCCTTGCCGAGCATATCGCAACGAACGCACGTTGGACGTTATTGACCAAGTACATTCCATTGTGCCGTTTGAGCAACTATACGCAAAGACGGGCATACAGTTCCAAACATTCAACACAATTTATCAACTGTTTGACGACAACAAACACGGCAGATTGGATGGCGTAACGGACTTTTTGCTTATGCCGGAATTTTTCTCTTACATGCTAACGGGTGTTAAAAAGCACGAGCATACCAACGCTAGCACTGGTGGTATGGTAAACGTCACAACAAAGCAGTATGATTTTGAAATTATCGACCGTCTTGGTCTTCCACGCAACATTTTCCACACGTTAGATATGCCACAAGCGGTTGTTGGACAGTTAAAAGACGATATTGCCAACGAAGTTGGCGGTCAAACAACGGTTGTTTTGTGCGCTTCTCACGATACCGCAAGTGCCTACGAAGCAATAGACTGTGATGCCGATTCGGTAGTGCTTTCTTCCGGAACGTGGTCGCTTATCGGTGCAAAATTGCCTTCAGCCGATACCTCCTCGCAAAGTCGTGCAAACAACTTTAGTAACGAAGGCGGTGTTGGTTACTTCCGCTATCTCAAAAATATTATGGGAATGTGGCTAATCAACGAAGTGCAACGCAAAAAAACAATTAGCTTTGCAGAAATCGTTGCTTTGGCGGAGCAAAGTTCCTATACGGAAATTTTCGACGTAAACGACGAAAGCTTGCTTTCCCCTGCCGATATGCAAAGTGCAATTTGCAATCTACTAAAACACAATCCACCGCAAAACGACGGCGATTTGTATGCAAGTATCTATCGCAGTCTTGCAGTTAGCTATGGCAACGCAGTAAGCGAAATGGAACAAACACTTGGCAGAAAGTTTAACAAAATTTATATTGTCGGTGGCGGTGCAAAAAATCAATTTCTTAACAAACTTACCCAACAATACACAGGCAAACAGGTTGTTGCTTTACCTATCGAAGCAACCGCAATAGGAAATTTACTGGTGCAAATGCGCCGTTTGGAGAATAAAAACTAATCAATTTGCCTTTATACGGCAGAACAAAAGGAGAATTATGAACAGATATCAAATTGCAAAACAGGCTTATGCATCCATCGGCGTAGATACCGACAAAGCAATTGAAACACTCAAAAACGTTACCGTATCGGTACATTGCTGGCAAGGCGACGACGTTGTTGGCTTCGATAGTAAACAATCGTTGTCCGGCGGAATTCAAACAACAGGTAACTACCCTGGCAAGGCAACCACACCCGAACAACTTATGGCAGACCTTGACAAGGCGTTCAGCCTTATTCCAGGTAAGAAAAAACTCAACCTTCACGCAAGCTACGCAATTTTTGCCGATGGCGAAGCAGTTGGTAGAGACCAAATTGAGCCAAAACACTTTGCAAAATGGGTAGAATATGCCAAAGCACGTAACATGGGTATCGACTTTAACCCAACATTCTTTGCACACCCCATGGTAAAGGATAACCTTACGTTGTCCAGCCCGGACGAACAAGTACGTGCTTATTGGGTACGTCATGGCAAACAATGTATTAAAATTGCCGAATACTTTGCAAACGAAACCGGTGTTCCTTGCGTAATCAACTTTTGGATTCCCGACGGTTACAAAGATATCCCTGCCGATAGACTTTCTCCACGTGCAAGATACAAGCAAAGCATGGACGAAATTTTGGCTGAACCGTACGACAAGTCGAAAGTGTTTGTAACTTTGGAAAGTAAGGTATTTGGTATTGGTTTGGAAAGTTACACAGTTGGCAGTGCAGAGTTTTGTTTGTCCTATGCCGACTATAAAGGAATCACTCCTTTGATGGACAACGGACACTACCATCCAACTGAACTTGTATCGGACAAAATCAGTGCATTACTTTTGTTTAACGACCATATCGCATTGCATATCACCCGTGGTGTGCGTTGGGATAGCGACCACGTTATTTTGTTGGACGACGAAACAAAGGAAATTGCCAAGGAAATTGTTCGCAACGACGCTTTGGACAGAGTGTTTATTGCAACCGACTACTTCGATGCAAGTATCAACCGTATTTCCGCTTGGGTAACTGGCGTTCGCAACGTGCACAAAGCATTGCTCAACGCATTGTTGCAACCAATCGCCCAACTAAAGCAACTTCAAAAGGACAACAGCTTTACAAAACTTATGGTTTTGCAAGAAGAGCTAAAAACAATGGACTTTGGCGCAGTTTGGCAACAATATTTGGCGCAATGCAACATTGTCGAAGACTACTACACCGAAGTTGCTCGCTACGAAACGGAAGTTTTGTCTAAACGTTAATATACAATCCAACAAAAATATCGAAAAACAAGCAACAACATTGCAAATTTTCGAACAATCAATTTATTTTTTTAGATTCTTTTTAAGAATCGGCGTTAGAAAGAGTTTTGTAGATAGAAAAAGTTATAATCCGTATGGGTCGAATCATCCATTCGTAGAATGCAACGTGTATTTAGTTGCAATAAGGAGTTTGTACTATGAAAAACATTTTAGAAGCTAATTTTATTGTAGAGATGTGCGACGTTACAGCTAATATGTACCGCCAAGGTTGGGACGAACGCAACGGCGGTAACGTTTCCGTAATGTTAGAACTGGAGCAAGTTGCCGAGTATTTAGACGTAACAAAAGTGTTGCGCACTCTTCCGCTCAACTTTACTGCAGATCCTATTCTCAAAGGCAAGTATTTCTTGTTTACAGGCACAGGCAAATATTTCAAAAACGTTATCAAGGATCCCGAAACAAACCTTGGCATTATTCGTATTACCGACGATTGCCAAAATGCAGAGGTGCTTTGGGGGTGGAAAGACGGTGGTAAATTTACCAGCGAATGTCCTGCGCATCTTATGACACACGCAACTCGTCTAAAAAAAGATCCCGCACACCGAATTGTTATGCACACCCATCCAACCTACACAATGTGCATGTCGGCAGTAGTACCCGTTGGCGACCGCGAATTCACAGAAAAATTGTGGCGTAGTAACACCGAAGCAATCGTGGTTTTTCCCGACGGTGTTGGCGTTTTGCCTTGCATGCTGTGTGGCACTAACGAAATTGGTATTGCCACTGCAGAAAAGATGAACGACTACCGTCTTGTTGTGTGGACAAACCACGGTATCTACGGAACCGGTAAAGATATCGACGAAACCTTTGGCCTTATCGAAACAGTGGAAAAAACCGCTCAAGTGTACATGCTTACTCTCGGCCACGTTGTAAACGTAATTCCCGACGAAGTTTTGCAAGGACTTGTGGACCTTTGGGATCTAAAACCATTGGACGGCATTTTGAACAAGTAACCAACAAAATAGTAAATTTCCGACACGCTTTTGCCGTTTGGAAGTTTATTAAGAATATTTATTTTTGCAGTTTTGTGAAACGGCATTATTTGTTTTGGGTAAAATCCCCAGCTTATTGTGCCGTTTTATAAAATTCTTTCTAATTTCTCAATAAAACAGATAAAAATCACAAGGATTTTAACTAAAATGAACAACAAAAATCGTAAGCGTGCCAAAGAAATTGTAAGCAAACTTACACTAAAGGAAAAAATCGGCCAAATATCTCAAATTGTTGCCGGGTACGACTGCTACACCATAAACAATGGCGAAGTGAAGTTTTCTCAACAGTTTATTGATACTGTAAAAGAGTATGGTGCAATCGGCGCAATAAGTGGTCTGCTTCGTGCTGATCCGTGGACTGGTCGCAACTATCAAAACGGCATTACCGCTCAACTTCGCGGAAAGGTTGCCAATGCTTTGCAACGTTACATGGAGGAGAACACTAACTCCAAAATCCCAACCCTAATCGAAATTGAAGCATCACACGGTTTACAAGCGTTAGACAGCGTAACCTATCCAACAGGGCTTGCGTGTTCTGCGTCTTTCAACTGCGATTTGTACGAAAATTTGATGCAACAAGTAGGTAAGGAAATGGAACTTTCCGGTAATCACGTTGCATTTTTAACGTTAATCGACCTTGCACGCGATCCGCGTTGGGGACGTAGCGAAGAGTGTCTTGGTGAAGATCCCTTTCTTGGATCAAAAATGGCTGCGGCAGCTATTCGCGGAATGAAGAAAAACAACGTTCTTGCCTGCGCAAAACACTTTTTAGGCGCGGGCGCGTGCGAAAGTGGTGTCAATTCTGCAGAGTTGCACCTTGGCAACCGCGAAATCAACGACGTTGCGCTTGCAACGGCAAAATCCTGTGTTGATGCCGGTTGCGACATGATTATGGTGGCATACAACAGTATTGACGGTACGTTGGTGCATATCGACAAAAACTTACTCACAAACGTCTTGCGCGATAAACTTGGCTTTGATGGTATTGTAATTTCCGATGGCAATGGTGCACGTTCTGTTTCCGGTAATTTGGAAATCAGTCAACAAGATGCGGCTATCTTGTGCATAAAAGCAGGTGTAGACTTAAGTCTGCAGGACGAAGGTTGTTTTGTCCAACTGGAAGATGCCGTTCAAGCGGGACTTTTGGATGTTGCCTATATCGACCGCGCTTGTGTGCGTGTTGTTGAAAAGAAGCTGGAAATGGGTTTGTTCGAAAATAGATATGTTGAGGAAGATGCTTTTTGCCAATTCAAAGCTGACGCTCATTGCGAACAAATTGCTAAACAAATGGCGGACGAAAGTATCACTCTGCTGAAAAATGACGGAGTTTTACCCCTTTCAAAACATACAAAAGTGGTGGTTGTTGGCGAAAATGCCAACGATATTTACCACGTGTTGGGCGATTACACATCCTACAAACTGCCTCACGAAGGCGCAACTCTTGCAAACGCAGTTGCAAAAACCTTTGATAACGCAACTTTTGTTAAAGGTTGGGATTTTAATAACGGTATCGAAAATGTCGATACAGTAATGGAAGCGTGCAGTCAAGCGGACGTTATCTTGTTTTCCGCAGGCGGTACAAGCAAGCGCGACTTTGATACAAAGTTTTTAGATAATGGTGCGTTAGCATCCAGTTGCAACTTTATGGATTGTGGCGAAGGTGCCGATCTTGCCGATTTGCAACTACCGCAGTGTCAAATCGAGTTGCTAAAAGCACTCAAAACGCTTGGTAAACCCATCGTTACCGTTGTTGCTATGGGTAGAGCATATCTGCTAAAACCGTTTGCTGAAATTAGCAATGCACTTTTAGTAAGTTGGTATTGTGGTCAGGAAGGCGGTTCTTCCGTTGCTGATATTTTGGTAGGCAATGTAAATCCGTCTGGCAAGTTGCCTATAACGTTGCCAGCGTCGGCAGGGGTGTTACCCGTTTGCCACGATTTGTACGAAAAACCACATCGTTACCGCGATTGCAAACAACCTGTATTTTTGCCCTTTGGCTATGGATTGTCCTATTCGCAATTTGACTATTCAGATTTAACGTGTATTGCTACAGATAGCGGTTTGACGGTAAGGTTTACCGTGCAAAACCTTTCGCAAGTGGCAGGCAAGGAAGTAGTGCAGTTGTACGTAACACCGTCGGGCGACGCACACCGCATGCGTGTAAATCAACTAAAGGCATTTAGTAAAATTTTGTTGCAACCTAACCAAAAACAGCAGGTTGCGTTTGATGTTTCCTATGCTCAATTAGGATTTGCTCAACCCATTGCACCTAACGTTACAATTACCATTGGTCCAAGTGGTTACGAAAAATTTCCGCCACAAAAAATTTATTTAGACGTAAACAAGGTGAAAGTATGAAATTTTCAAAATCATTTATTTGCGCCAACCAACAAGTTGCCGATTTTGACAATCAGCTAAACGCTCCATTGTTCCGCAAAGCTTTTTCTTTAGATAAAATTCCCCAAAGTGCTGTTATAACAATTTGCGGTGCAGGATTCTACGAACTATATGTAAACGGCAAAAACGTCACCAAAGGCGCAATGAGTCCGTATATCTACAATCCTGACCAAGTTTGTTACTACGATACATATAACGTCGCAGATTGCCTGCAAACGGGCAAAAACGTTATTGGCATTATTCTCGGCAATGGATTTCGCAATGCCTACGGTGGTTTTGTATGGGATTTTCAAATGGCGGCGTGTCGTGGCGCGGTAACGTTTGCTCTTTCTTGCGAAATGGACGGTAACTGTTTTGAAAGTGATCTTTCTTTCAAAACTCATCCTTCCCCCATTTTGCGTAACGATTTGCGCATGGGGTATGCCTACGATGCCCGTTTGGAATTGCCAAACTGGAATTTGCCCAACTTTGACGATTCTTCTTGGGATAATGCACAATTTTGCCAAAAACCGCCCCTTGGCGAACCTAAACTTTGCAATGCTCCACCTGTTTCTACAATCAAAACGCTAAAGCCCGTATCGGTAACCTTCCACGAGGAAATGCCTTTCGGGCACTATGCAGCAGTGATGGACGGACGTATTATCGAAAGTACACGTCGCAAAAATATTTATCTTTTCGACTTTGGTCAAAACTTATCCGGCGTAACGGCGTTACACGTAAAAAATGCCCGTCCGGGTCAAAAAATTACAGTACGTCACGGCGAATTGCTTGTAAATGGCGAGTTTTCCATATCCAACATTATGTTTCCTTGGGCATCGCAAGAGCGGATTGATCGCTACTTGGCATACGCCCAATGCGACGAGTTTATCTGCAAAGGCGGCGACGAAACCTTTGTGCCAAAGTTTACCTACAACGGCTTCCGCTATGCCTATGTGGAAGGGCTATTGCCCGACCAGTTAGACGATGACACGTTGACTTATCTTGTGCAAAATTCCAACGTTTGTGAGCGTGCAACTTTCAATTCTTCCAACGAAATCCTCAATTCGTTGTTCCAAATGACACGCAACAGTACCTTGTCTAACATGGTGCATATTCCTACCGACTGCCCACATCGCGAAAAGAACGGTTGGACGGGCGACGTGTCTATATCTGCCGAGCATTTCTTGCTTAACACTGATTGTGTGGATTTCTTAGACGAGTGGCTGTACAGCGTAAGCAAAGCACAAACTCAGCAGGGCGATTTGCCTGCAATCATTCCAACGGGCACTTGGGGGTATGGTGCTCCATATTCCGGTCCCGTGTGGGATAGTGTTTGCGTAAACGTTCCGTACTACTTGTACAAAAACACGGGCAATGCCGACTATATCTGTAAATATGCCGATATGATTATGCGTTATTTTGACTATTTGCAAACACGTTTGGACGATCGCGGACTTTATACCCACGGCCTTGGCGACTGGACAGATCCTTTCCGTCGTTATCGCGATGGATTCCTAACCAACGCTCCGGAAGAAGTAACGTCATCCATTGCCGTGTATGAAATTCAAACCCGTGCAGCGTTCTTGTTTGATCGTGCAGGTTTGCCTGACTTGGCGGAAAAGTGCCTTTGTTTTGCGCAAGAATTACGTCAAAATATACGCAAAAACTTTATCGACGACGATTGCTTGGTGTATGGCGACTGTCAAACAACGCAGGCATACGCAATAACTGCAGGCATTTTCAACGACGACGAACTGCCCCGTGCAAAACAACTATTGTTAAAAATGTTGCATCACGACAAACTGCTTACCTGCGGAATAATTGGTAGACGTGTTTTGTTCGATTTGCTTTCCGATATGGGCGAGTGGGATTTGGCACTTAACCTTGTGGTTAGCAAGGATGTTACATCCTATGGCGGTTGGGTGGACGGAAACAATACCACTCTATTGGAAAGTTTCAATCCCTATGCCACCGTGCAAGACTCCTTAAACCACCATTTTCAAGGCGATATCAGCCGTTGGATGGTCGAACGAATTGCAGGTTTGCGACTTAATCCCACCTGTTGCGATTGCAAATCTTTCGTTATTCAACCTACATTTCCAACGCCTATTTCCTTTGCGGAAGCATCCTACGACTATGGCAACGGCATTTTGAAGTGTTCATGGAAGCGCGATGGCAAAGATATTCAGTTGTGCGTTTCTGTTCCTGATTGTTGCCACGGCAAAGTGGTGCTACCCAACGGCTACACAGCAGATGTCGGTGATGACCTGATCGCTGGCGAACACACCTTTGTTGTCAAAAAAAATGCATTAGCCTGTTAACAAATAGCTTATAGATTTACGCACACAAATAATAAACTTAAAAGGTTGCAAATCTATTTTGGAAGTGGTTTGTAGGCTTGTTTGTACAAACAATAGTCAACAAAATCAATGATTTAAGCACTAAAATATAGCGAAAAACAGGTGTATTTTTGCCCCATATTTTTCTAAATTTTTGACAAATTATCCCTTAAAACGCCTGTAATACTACGAAAAAACACAAAAATAAAGGTCTAAAAAGGCTTTTTAAGCCGTTTTAGACCTTACAAAAGTAAAAATGGTGCAGATTGCGGGGCTTGTGTTTCGCGTAGCAAAAGAGAGTGAAGCGAAGCGGAGTGCTACGTTATTTCGGTATGGTGCTACTTGAACTATTAGGGAGACAAAGGTCTATAGAAACAAAAAACAGAACACGACATTTTGTCGTGTTCTGTTTTTGTGACTCAATGCCGAGCCACCGATTATGGTGCTGGTGGTGGGACTTGAACCCACATGTACTCGCGTACATCGGATTTTGAGTCCGACGCGTCTGCCATTCCACCACACCAGCACAATTTAGCTTTAATACTATATCACACAATCCAAAATATGGCAACTATTTGCACAACTTTTTTACAAAAAAAATGCAAAATTAAGAAACAAGTGCCTTCTCAAGAAAGTTTTTTCAAAACAGAAATAATAATATAGGCAAAGTTACGATTATTTTGATTACGGGCACATCCTACACAGGCAAAAAGGATTAGCGCCTAAAACATAATTCATCATAAAAAACAAAATGAGTTCGGCGCAATACCGAACTCATTTTGCTGTTTCTTTGATTTTTAAACTTGGTGGAATTACTTGATATATTCCCAAATTTGTTCAAAAGTATCTGCGTAGTAGTCGCACAGGGGCTTTGTTCCGCTACTTTCGATGTTGCCACCGCCAAAACCGATGGTGTTGTATCCAGCAAGACGAATACTGCAAACGCCAGCTCCGCTATCCTCGATACCCACAACGTAGGCACTGTCTTGGATGGGAATACCCAATCCTACCGAGCAAGTTTCTGCATATAGCCAAGGATGTGGTTTGGGGGAAAGCTCACCAAGTGTTCCAACGGAACCTTTGCGTAGGGGAAATCCTGCCGAAATGGACGCGTCGTAAAACGCCTTTGGATCGCCCATTTGCAAGGTGTTGAACGCCGAAAGAATCTCCGGCCAAGCCTTTTCGTACAATCCGCTTGTAACCAACCCGATTTTGATGTTGTGTTGCTTAAGTTTTAGCAAAAACTCTTTCAAGCCTTTGGATGGAGTAAAAGCACCTTCCTTTCCTCTGCCTTCCATAATCTCGTTCATCTCGTAGTGAGTGTGTTGGAAGTAAAAGTCTCTTGCGTCCTCAAGTTTTTTGTCGGGGCAGTACTTGTTGATGCAGTATTGCAAGTGCTCGGAAACGGAGTGTCCCGAAACGTGGGGCAGGTCGGCTTCTTCAAAGTGGAAATCGGGATTGTTTGTTAGCGAAGCAATGGTTTTTTGAATAATCCAAATCCAAAATTCTTCGCTTCTAACGCTTGTTCCGTCAAGATCCATCAATACGGCTTTAACGGGCTTTTTAAGCTCCGTTTTGCGTAGAGGATAGTAAGCAGTGTAGCCCATTGCCGAAAGCACGTAGCAAAGCGTAGCGTTTTCAAAACAAATAAACTCCACCTTGCCGTCGCCGGTAGCGTAAACGGCTTTAACCCCGTTTACACCTTCAGCAAACACACCGTCACTGCATTTATGAATGTTTTTCAAACCGCAGTTTTCGTCGAAACTGCCTAAATTAGGTATTACAAATTTACTCATTTCGTTATAATTTTGAACGTCTCAATCTTGTGAGGAGCAAGTTGGATAGAAAATTTACCATCAGCAAATGCAACTGCTTGTGCGTTGGATTCGTCAAGGTTAACTCTTTCAACTGATTTAACGGGAAGAATAGTGCTAATTTCAAGAGGTAGTGTTTCGCCTGTTGTGTTCCAAACACGCAAAATCGTGCCTTCGCCGTCTTCCGATTGTTTAAGTGCAGAAATAAGAACTTTCTTTTGTTGGTTGATAGCAATAAAGCTTGCCGTGCAGGGCAATTCACCAATGTGAGGAACGCCTTGAACAGCCTTTACAGGAACTTTGAAGGCGTAAGTTTGACCGATAACGTCTCCCTCGTTCCACTTGCCTTGGTGTGGATAGATAGCATATTCGTATTCGAGTGTGCCAAAGCTGTGTTGACCGGTGTACTTGTCAAGTTCTTCCACCGTCATATTGTTGTTTGCAGTCATATAGGCGCGTTGCGTGCGAATAAGTGTAATTTTGATTGTTCTTTCGTCATCATCGCAAATTTCGTACTCACGCAGACCTTTCGTCATAATTGCCAAACCGTCTTTGCCGTCGGAAACGTCCACAAAGTTTTGCATGGGTTGGAATGCAGGGAATCCTTCTGCGTTATCCTTGTGATCACGCCATTTGATGGTGCGTGTTGCAACGTCCCACGCGCTTTCCACGTCAACAAAGTCTGCTGCGGAAATTCCGCTGGGGAAGTGCATAGTGAGTTTGTGGTCGCGAATCTCGTTTGTAAGTTTCGTGTGAAGTTTAAGGCACTTGGAACCTTTTTCCAACGTGATAATTGTGGTGATGGGCAGTTCCTTCATTTCGCGTGTTCTGTCGTGACCGTCGATGGTAGCTGCTGCGGGCAACGTCATTTTTAGTTCGATTTTGAAACTGCCGCGAAGAGTGTTGCTTTCCAACATTGTGATGTTCGCAACAGCTCCGTGAGAAGTGTAAATGGCATTTCTTCTTGGGATGTTAGAAATATGTGCCGAACCTACTTCGCCCGTGTCGGTAAAGTAGTGCATGTTGTTCATTTCTCTGCCGGTTGTTTTGTCCAAAAGTGTAAACGTACCGTTGGAGTGGATGGTAACTTTAAGGAATTCGTTTTCCAAGGTACCGCCTTCACGAGCGATAAGCTTTCTGTTGTCCATGATTTGTGGATGGAAAGCAAATTCCGGTTCGCGCATTCTTACAGCGATTGTTTTGTAACCATTTTGTGGAATTGCCACTTTTACCAAAATATGACGACGTTTTGCATCAAATTTGATAGCTTTTGTGTCAAGTTCACGTTCTACACCGATGGAAATATCGTCTTTGGAAAGTTCAACGTACTCAAGTTTGTTGCCGTTTTCGTCAACGATATCGTAAAAATCGTCCAACTGGCTTGCTCCGCCAAGACCGATATCGCCAACGGTAGTTTTGTGACGTGGCGTATCAACAACCAACTCCAACACTTCTTCTCTAGCGTAGGGGAGTGTGTTAAACAACGTAAGAGTGTAGTCGTTCGGTTTAAATGACGTAAGGGTATCAATCTTTCCGGACAGTGCAATAACGCTACGGTTTGTACATTCTTCTGCAACGGTCTTTGCAAGAGAGAAGTTGTACATCATATCTTCGTGTGCGCGGTCTACGGCTGCACCGCAAATGCTGTCGTGTGCATGGTTTTTAAGAAGAAATTCCCACGCTCTGTTGATATTGGTGGTGGGGTATCTCTTTCCGTAGATGCTTGCATAGGAGGAAAGTGGTTCTGCCAAATTGATTAGGTTGTTTTCCACGTCGTCGTTGTACAGCTTGATTTTGATACGTGACGAGTGTGTTGAACCAAGCAAAGCGTTAAAGTTGTTGTATTCCATGGTGGTATAACGAAGTTCGCCATGATGCTTTGCTCTCTTGTAAGACTTGTTAGCGGAAATTTTAGCCATGTAGTCGTCCATACTTTCCTGCACGATTTCAACATCGGGATATATGGCGTTCATGTCGTTAACAAGTTCCGGAAGATATCTGTATGGTTCATCGTTGTCTTCCATGTTCAATGCAAGAATATCATTGCCAATTTTGTACGGTTCAGCTTGGCAAAGAAGGTCGTCCAACGATTTTTTAAGTACGTTTTTGTCGTGTATGTAGTCAAAATCCTCATGAAGAAGGGTAAACGCCTTTTCGTAGGACTTCATGTCTGCCATGTGCGCAGGCAGTTCGGCAGGATTGTACTTGTAGGAAAGGTCTTTTAAACCTTTGCCCATAACTGCCGGCCCGTGAACGTAAAAGAACCAGTTTGTGCGCGTAACTTCGTCAAAGGTGCGCAACGTTGTAAGCACGCTTCCGTCAGCGCCTTCCCAATCGAACAGTGGTGTAAGCACGTGTTTGTTTGTTCCGCGGTAGAAAATTGCATTTTCAATACCGAATCCGCGGTAAAGTTGAGGAAGTTGCGAAGGTTGACCGTAGGAAGTAGCAGTGTAGCCGGATTTCATTCCGCCACCAAATTCCTTTGCCATACGGTGACCCACAATAAGGTTTCTTATCAATGCTTCGGGCGCAACGGTGTTCGTCTCCGGCAATGTGTACCAGTTAACGATAATCATACGTCCGCTTTCAATCAACTTTTTAACGCGTTCCTTGTTTTCGGGACGAACGGTAAAGTAGTCTTCCAGCACGATAGTTCCGCCGTCTACGCAGAAACATTCGTAACTGGGTTTTGTTTCCAAAATATCGATTATGTTGTCCATCAAATCCGCCAAACGAAGCTTACTTTGTTCTGCCGTGTGACGCCATTCGCGGTCCCAGTGTGTTCCGGAAATAAGATGCACAATTCTTTTTTCCATTGTTGTCCTCCTTTTGCAATTATTATTGCAAGAAAATCGTTTTTCATTGTATCACAAGGTGTTAGATTTGTAAATACCTTTTCACAAATTTCTATGGGATTTTTGCTTTTTTATACTAATTTTTACGTACTTTTCTTGGCAACACGGTAAAAAATGCATTTTTTATACTGAACGCAGAAAAACGGTTTTTCATTTTTGACTTTTTTACACCAAAATTCCCTGTCTTTTTTAAAAAAGGGGCTTTACAATTTCCTTTTTTAGCTATATAATGTTTGCTGAAAAACAATTTTATCGAGGTTTTATTTAATGGTTAAATTGCTAAAATTTTCACAAATGACCGATGCAGAGTTTGCTCTTGCGCAATCGGTACAAGGTATTCTCAACCGCAAAGGTGTCAAAGTATTTATTGATATAGACAACTACATGGACTATCTTGACGAACCATATCAAGAAACGTCCGTTTGGAATTTGTTGAAAGAGCACGCAACGGAATTTGTTGGTGCAGTTTGCTACAATCTGGATTGTAACGACGTTGCCATCAACATGGCTGCAACAATTTCCGCCGCCTACGATATTTTGGGTGTTCCACAGGTGCTTATTGACAAAGTAAATGAGCTTGGAATCAAAACACTCTACGACCTTGACGACGTAACAGGCGATAGGGCACAACGCCAACGCGTCGTTTTTCAAGCGGTAAAAGACAGACTTTCACGTACGGCGCTAATCCACCAAGTGGTAAAGCAAGACAACTTTCATCTTATGTTGCGCGACTTTTCTATTTGCAATCGTTGGGCGTGCATCTACACCGATCAAAGTGATAGCGATCGCGCCTTCCGTAACGAAGTGCTTAGTTACTTGGACAAGAACATTCCCGTTTACGGCTGGACGGACGACGAGATTTCCTTCGTCAACGACGTTTCCACCTACGGAGACTACGTTATCCCCATGGATTGGTCATCCAACCACAGTTATCTTGGCAAATGTTCCTGCACAATCAAACAAAACGTCAAGCGTAGTGCGATAGCGCCAAATAAACACTACGTTGCACTTGTAGTTAGCGATGGCGATAATATCCAGTGGCTGGAACGCGAATTTGCTACAACCAGCACCTTTGGACAACGTCAACGCAGTTCAATGGACTACAAAATGAGTTGGACATTTTCGCCGTCTCTTGCCAAGTTGTGTCCCACGGTGGCAAAAAAGATATTCACCACCAACAAAAGCGACTATTTTATCAGTGGTGTTTCCGGTATAGGCTATTCCAACATGCTTGCATATCCAATCGAACATCTCGACGAGTTCACAACACAAACGTCGCAGGCTATGCAAAACTCCGATTTGCAAGTGGTGTGCCTTTTGGATGATATCAACAACACAAAAAATGCTCAAACTACCGAATACCGTCTTTCTCACTATGCACGGTTTGACAACATCAAAGGTGGTATTTGGGAACTTGATCCCGCTTTTTATGAAGGCGGTCACGGCAAAATTTTCACTTCGATGGGCAAACCATTTATTTCGGTAAAGTATTCATTCTGGCACAAGAGTCTCGATGCAGGCAACGTTACCAAACCGTGGATTGAAGATTTTGCAAAAATCATCAACGCCTTGCCCGTATCGCCCGATACTGATGACGGCTACACAGTTATCAACGTTCATCCTTGGACAATTTCCGTGGAAAATATCGACTACCTTGTTTCCATTTTGTCCCCACATATCGAACTTGTCTATGCTGACGAACTGATTGAACTGTACACAAAAAACGTTTTACAAAAACAAAATAATTAAATTTTGGAGAAATAACAAAAAAGTAATGGGAAAAATCGTAAAAATCACAGACGTAGCAAGAAGAGCAGGAGTGGTAAAATCCACGGTTTCCAACGTGCTAACAGGTAAAAAGTACGTCAGCCCGGAATTGCAACGTAAGGTGCTTGCCGCTTGTGAAGAGTTAGACTATCACCCCAACTTCTACGCTTCGGCACTTTCCAGCAAAAAATCAAATATCATTGCGTTATTGTTGGAAAACAGCGACAACATCGAACAAAAGATGTACAAAAACCTTATCGTTTCTTGCATAAAACAGGCTTCGTTACAAGGCTACTCCTTGCTGGTGTACTACAACTCCGATAGAGATAAGTTGTTGGAAACACTTCGTAAAGGATGCGCCCCCATCGACGGCGCAATCATGATGAGCCCATGCCTGCACGACGAACGTGTTACTCAATTCGACTCGCAACACATCAATTTTGTGGTTATCGGTCGTCCGGAGAACGCCGAGTCCATCAGCTACGTAGATATCGACAACGTCGAACTTGCTCGTACAACAACGTTAAAGCTAATGGAACTTAGCGGACTATCTAACGTATATTTGGTAAATAGTGCCGACGAAATGACTATTTCTCACGACAGAACCAAGGGCTTTACCGAAGCTTGCACAATGAGTGGTATCAGCACCGAAGGTCGCATTATTTCCAGATCGGCAGTTTTGGACGAAAATAATATTGATATACATAATATAATAGTTAAGGATAGTATCTTTATTACTTGCGACGACGCCGTTGCTCAACAAGTGTATACCATAGCAAATCGTAAAAATTTGGTAATAGGCAAGGACGTATCGGTGTTTGCACTTGGTCGTTCTACCGAAAGCGGAACCTTCGATCCGCCTCTAAGCTACGCCAAGCAGGACTACAGCTTGTTAGGTGAAACGGCAGTGGACGTGCTTGTTGCTTTGATAGAAGGAACGGAACAAAAACAGCAGATCCTTATCAATAGCGAAATTATTTTTAGAAACTCAGTAAAAAAATTTTGAAAAAAGTATTGATTTCCGTTTTCGAATGAGTTATAATTAATCTACGTGGGGAAAAAACGGTTTTTTACAAAAATCATGTAGAGCTTTATAACAGTAATACTAACTTTTTTCCCAATTTCTCGCAAAACAATTTTTGATTTGAGTATTTAGCAATCTAGTGATTGCTGTAAAATATAAATAATCTCGGCAGTGGAAAACTCGTCGCAACGATGGCACCCTCTGCAGAGGGTGTTTGCTTGAACAAAGCAAACGATTTACATTTAACAGTTTTTTGTGAAAACTTTGTGAACAACTTGTCATTTTGATTTTTATCAGCACAAGTGGATTACTATTTGCTTGAGTAAAAAAACGGTTTTCGCAAAATGATCCCCTATATTATCGCGACATTAATTTTGTTGCTATCGACCGTCACAACGGTGCGATTGCAAATCATTATTACTTTGTGTTCGTCGACAAAAACGATTTTAGCATATTGGGGTTATCGCAGGTAAAAGTTCAAAGTTATTGCAGAAATAACTGTTTTGCCGCTCACCGTTGTTTCTAACGGCAACAAAAGTTGTTGCAAACAACCATAAGCAATTTTCAATCGCAAAGGGCATTTGCGATTTATACCATTTTCTACAAATATAAAGGAGCAATCGTCTTTTGAAGTATCAGTATTTATATAACTTTGTCGATAGCGTTGTTCAATCTTTGCAAGATCCCGTCGAAAAGGAAATGTTTCGCAAGTGCTACCTAAACACTTTGGAAACCACCGTAGAAGAGGATTGTGGCGACGTGTTTATCAAAACGGGCGACATTCCCGCGATGTGGCTTAGAGATAGCAGTGTGCAGGTCAGTCACTACGTGCGACTTGCTGGAGTGGACAACGACGTCAAAAATTTGATTCGTTCCGTGCTAACAAGGCAGTTCAAGTGCATTCTTATCGATCCCTACGCAAACGCCTTCAACAAAACGGCAAACGGAATGGGTCACAAGGACGTAACACTCAACAACGACCACGTTTGGGAGCGCAAGTTCGAGTTGGATTCGCTTGTTTATCCACTTTGGTTGCTAAACAAATACTATCAATACACCTCCGATGCAACCGTGTTCGACGATTTGTTTTTCGATACCTTTGGTTTGATGCTAAAAACCATGCAAACGGAACAGCATCACGATCAACAATCACCATACTACTTCAAGCGCTTTGGCGAGTTTGCCTACGACACTTTGGAAAACGACGGCCGTGGTGCTACAACCGGCTACACGGGCATGATTTGGTCGGCATTTAGACCAAGTGACGACAGGTGCAAATATCACTACCTTGTTCCGGCAAATTTATTTGCATCCGCAACGCTCAAAACGCTGGTACAAAACCTTGATACCGCAGGAGTTGCCAATCCCTACAAACAAGCAACTTTACAACTTGTCGAGCAGGTGGACGAAGGTATTGCCAAGTATGGAATTATTCATACCGAGCAGGGCGACGTGTTTGCGTACGAGGTAAACGGTCTTGGCGACGTAAGTTTTATGGACGACGCAAACGTTCCCAGTTTGATGTCCTTACCATATCTTGATTGTTGTGCAAAAAACGATCCACGGTATTTGCGCACCAGAAAAATAGTTTTATCTAACAAAAATCCCTTCTACTTTAGCGGAAAATACGCTTCCGGCGTTGGCAGCCCCCACACACCGCACAACTACGTGTGGCATATCGCACTAATCATCCAAGCGCTTACCTCTTTAGATGGTGCAGAAGTGCAAAACATCCGCCAAACGCTAAAAAATACCACAGCCGATACTTTGTTTATGCACGAAGGCTTCAACGTGGACAACCATTTTGAATTTACTCGCGAATGGTTTGCTTGGGCAAACACCTTGTATGCGATATTCATTATGGATTGCGTGCTTTAGTGCACAAAGGGTGCAAAACTTAGACCGACGTAGACAATAAACGTATTACAACGGCAAAAGTTGCATCAAAAAAAATCGTTATTTGTCGGAGCGTGGTTGTTGCACTTTGCAAAACCGTTCCGTCAACAATATTTGTGGCATCCGCCACACCAAGTAACAAAAATAATTTATAGGAGAACTAAAAATGTTTAAAAAAGCTATTTGTTTACTGTTAGTAGTTGCTATGTGCCTATCTTTGGCAGTAGTGTTTACCGCTTGTGGCTCTAAAGAACGTGACGAAAACACGATCTTGCTTTGGGCAGGCGGTCAATGGACGGGTAACGACGCCGAAAACCTCAAAAAATATATCAAATGGTATAACGAAAACAACACTCTTGGTCTAACGATTGAGTTGAAGATTATAACCGATTTTGAACAAACTTTTGCTGCTGCAATCAGCACTAACAAGGGTCCTGACCTTATGATTTGGGACAGATTTAATACTCCATCCTATGCTTTTGACGAAGTTCTCCTTCCGCTCGACGAATATGTTGAACGTGACGGTATCGACGCTTCCAAATTTAACGCAACGGCTTACAACGAAATGAACTACAAAAACATCCAATACGGACTTCCTCTCGACTTGGATATGTGGGGCGTATACGTAAATATGGACGTTATTAGTGCCTACAACGATCAAAACCCAGCGAATAAAATCACTTGCTTCTGGAACGAAGATGGTTCCGACCGTCTCGAATGGACGTGGGACGAACTTCTCGATACTGCAACTAAAATCAAAGGCCTTTACTACGACGTTGCAGGAGCAACAGTTCAAGTTAAGAGTGGTTTCGACGGAAAAGACGTACAAGAATTTTTCTACCACAACTACGTTTCCACCGGTAACGAGTTTTTCGATCAAGATGGCAAAACTTCCGTAAATAATGCCAAAGGTCAAGATCTTCTTAGTTATTTCCACAAACTCTACAACAACACCTACGAGGAAGGTTACGTAAGCGAAATGGCATTTGTTCAAGGACAACTTGCAATGTACTATCGTCCTACATACTTCATTTCCTATTTGCAAAACTATGCAAGCAACGTCAACGTTAGATATATGCCTCAACCAAAGTATCCCGGCGAAGGCGGTGCTAACCGTGGTGTGCTTGGTGGTTACGGTCTTGCAATTCCCAAGCCTATCTATGAAAAGAACATGACGGATGCTTGGAAAGCAAAAGTTGAACGTTGTTGGGAATTTATGTTGGATTGGGTATACAACGAAGAAAAAATGATCAAGTGGGCGGAAATCAGCAGTACCGTTCCTGCACTCAAATCAACTCACACAAATGCTGTTATCACAAATAACAAAATTCTTAAGGATACAGTTCCTTTTGCAAATACCTATACAACACGTCCAAGTGTTCCCGGCTGGAAAGACGTTCAAGTTAACGTGTTCAACACCTACGTTACACAATTCTGCAAGAGTACCGATACGCAAACGTCAAGAGAGAATATTCTTGATACAATCGAAACACAAGCAGATGCTCTTCTAGAGGTATATCGCAAATAACACAAATTACGGAGGAAACAAAAATGCTCAAAGGTAAAAAATTGTCCGCAAGACAACGTTCTCAGGAGCGTACAGCCTATGCATTTATATTGCCGGCACTGATATTTTTCTGCCTGTTTACATTGCTTCCCGTTTTGATGGCTTTGTATCTCTCTTTTTGTGACTACAGTCAAAGAGGTTTTAGTAAAATTACTTGGGTAGGTTTGGAAAACTATATCGAAATTTTTACAGCAAAAGGTCTTTCCACCTTCCGCAAATCCTTTTTAAACGTACTCTACTACGTAGCAATGTACGTACCTTTGGTAGTAATAATGTCTTTGCTTTTTGCAACGCTCGTCAACCAAAAGATAAGGGGCGCCAAGGCGTTTAGAATAATGTACTACCTTCCTTCAGTCACAAGTGGTGTAGCGGCAGCATTCGTATTCCAATTTATTTTTAACGCTGCCGACTACGGTTTGATGAATCAAGTTATCTCTTGGTTTGGTGGTAAACCGCTCGATTGGCTTGGTATTGATGGCCTTGCCATGGCAGTTATTGCCTTGGTAAACGTTTGGGGTGCGATAGGTGGCAACATGATCATCTATCTTGCCGCTTTGCAGGGCGTTCCACCCGATCTTGTGGAAGCGGCGCAGGTGGACGGCGCTAACAAATGGCAAACATTCCGCTATATCACCCTTCCGCAAATTGCTCAAGCAACATTTTTCGTTGTTATGATGAGTTTGATTGGCGCATTCCAACTTTACGACCAAGTAAAGATTATGACGGGTGGCGGATCGGGAA
The DNA here is from genome assembly GCA_964506035.1 of uncultured Oscillospiraceae bacterium. Taxonomy (GTDB): domain Bacteria; phylum Bacillota; class Clostridia; order Christensenellales; family CAG-314; genus Fimimonas. The sequence goes on from CAZDLE010000003.1 coordinate 40,911, forward strand.
CGGCAACGCCGGTTTTCCAAATTTACTTTATGGCTTACGACAGCAACCGTAGTGGTCTTGCAAACGCAATGGCAATGGTTCTTTTTGTGGTTATTATGATCATAACAACCATCAACAACAAACTGCAAGACAAAATCAACGGTACGGAAGACTAATCAAGGAGGCTCGACATGACATCTTTAGTTAACAGCAAGTCGGCGCTTCCGACTTCAAAACGCGTTTGGAATGTAGTAAGCAAAGTGCTTATCTACTTGGTGATGGCCTTTTTTGCCGTGATAATGTTGCTCCCCTTTTACTGGTCCATTATCACCTCAATCAGACCGGACAAGGAATCAATGAGCATTCCAATATCCTTCATCCCGGAGCAAATCACTTTCGAAAACTTCGTAAAATTTTTCTCGGCGGACGAAGCAAACTTTTTCCCTGCATTGGGTTATACGGTTTTGATAACGGCAGTAGGTATGTTTACCAACCTATTCTTCGGCAGTATGGCAGGCTATGCTTTTGCAAAACTGCAGTTTAGGGGACGCAAGACCATTTTCCAAATTATGATTATGGCGCTAATGATACCCAGTATCGTAACCATTTTGCCTCAGTACATGGTATTGGCAAAATTCCCCCTTGTTGGAGGTAACGATATTTTGGGCGAGGGCGGTGCAGGTTTTGTAGGTACCCCGTGGGCGGTAGTATTGCCAGGTGCGATCGGCGTGTATGGCGTGTTCTTTATGCGACAATTTTTCCATGGCGTGCCACAAGCTCTCGGCGAAGCAGCTCGTATCGACGGCGCTAGCGAATTTAGAATTTTCTGGCAGATCTACTTACCGCAAGTAACGTCCGGACTTATCACGCTTGGCATCATCACCTTCAACTCCTATTGGAACTCCTACCTATGGCCGAGTTTAGTACTCAAAGCCAGCGACAGTGACGTTACAATGTTGTCGCTAATTTTAGGTGATTATCAACAAATTTACGAAACCAACTATGGCTCGATTATGGCAGGTTCGTTAGTTATCATGCTACCATCTTTGCTTATTTTTGCTTTTCTTCAAAAATACTTTATGAATACAGTAACTTTCGCTGGTATAAAGGAGTAATTCATGGAAGTTAAAACAAATATCAAAATTAAAATTATTGCAGTGCTTATGCTTGCTATGCTGGCTATGGCAGTTGTTGTGCCTACAGTTTGGGCAGCGGAAGACGTTGTCACACAAGAAGCACTAACTCCCCATCGTAAGGAGGAGTACGGCAACGCAGTTGGCAACGTAATTACTCTTGCCGACGGCAAAACAGTTTGCCAAAACTATCAATACGGCTACGTCTATGCGGAAAAAACCGCAGACGGTCGTTATTCCAACAAGCGCGACGTTGGCGGAATGAACATCAACGCACAAGGCGAAAGAACTTTCGTCGATATGCAATCGGTAATTCTTGGCAGCGGTGCTGGTTTCGACGTACAAGGCGTTTGGAACAAGCTTAACACAAAGTACGACAAAAACGTTGCGTACAGTGCCGACTATGCTTTGCAAAAGATTTATAACGAATACTCAAAACTTTGCGAAGAAGGCTACAACTGTGGTATTCCTACCGATCAACTTAGCGTTTGGGACGGAGCTGTTATCAAGTTGGATTTCTACGATGGCGACAACGAATATGGCTTCGAAAGTCCTCGTGTTCACGTAACAACCATCGCTTATTCCTTCCTTAACGACCAAGCCTACATGATTTCCGGCGAGTTTTTCAACTTCTACAAGGAAGCTAAAGCCGGCAGTCTTATGGAACCGATATCCGATCCGTTCGAGTACACTCTCGAAGGTGTCAAAGGTACCGCTCAGGCATTTGCTCAAGGTTTGATTTTTGTTCCAAACAACGGTGATTTGATTGTTCGTTCTGGTGTTAGATTTAATGCCGAAACGGAAGAATTCGAACCATTGCAAATGGAATACGACGAACTTACCCGCACGGAAATCATTCAGCCAGCAATCGACGCAAGCCCGTTCTACGGCAAAAAGGGACTTACCGTTGACGATGTTAAACAAAAATTCCACGACAAGTACTACGAACTTCTCGATAAAGGATTCCTGCCCGGTATTCCCGACCACGAAGGCATCCTTTACTGGGACAGTTTGTACCTAAAACAAGCCTACGTCGGCAGCGAAGGCACAGGCAATGCGTGGGGCAGAACCAACATGATGCTAATGCTAAACCCCGTTGACCTAAAAGTTTACATGATTTACGGCGAAATTCTCAACATTGTAGACGAAGCTGCTCAAGGTTTGGGAAATGCCGAAAAACTTGGCTATCCCCTTGACGACCAAAAGAAAATGGAAGTTGACGGTCTTACATACTACTATCAAGATTTCTCCGAAGGCACAATCTACTCTATCGAAAACGTTCCACAACTTACACGTTTTATCAAGGGCAAAACCTTCGCACAAATTCTTGAAGAAAAGGGCAACAACAAACCCAACAACCCAACGTTCTTCTACTCAGTACAATCTTGGTTCGAACAAATTTTCCGCTCAATCGCAAGATGGTTCCAAAACTTGTTTGCTTCCAATTCTAACGAGTAAGCACAATTACTAATTCAACACAGAGGTGCAAATTATGAAAAAACTTATATCTTTCGCTCTTGTTTTAGTACTTTTAGTGAGCGTGCTTACACTTACGTCCTGTTCGGGCAACCTCGAAGATGGTACAGGCTTTAACGTTAATAGCCTTGCAAAACGCAATCTTTTGCGTGGCGAATACATGGCAACCGTGCTTTACGACGACTTTTTTGATGCAGAGTTCGAATACGCTCACCGCAATATTCCACAACTAGAAAACGAATCTGACTGGTCGGACTGCTGGCGCTATACCGGTCTAGTAAGCATGATGCTTCGTCTTAACGAGCTAACGGACAACAACTACGATAGTGAAATGAAATCAATTTTCTCCGCTTTCGACTACTATCGTGGCGTTCGTAGCGACAATACGGTAGGTCCTAATGGCACCGGCCGTAAGTTTACCGTTTTTGCAGTAAACCGCTCCACCAGAGGTAAATTTAGGGCTAACGCCAATGGTCAATTGTCGGTATTTGACGACCAAATTTGGATTGCACGCGAGTACTACAACGCATACATGCTCTACGGCGACAAAACCTATCTCGATACAGCAATCGAACTTGCCGAGTATATCTACCTTGTTGGATTTATGCCCAACGTTGGCGGTATCACTTGGGGACAAGATTACCAAACGCGTCACTCCTGTAGTAACGCTCCGTTTGTAAAAGTTTTGTTGGATCTTTACAAGGCAACCAATCGTGAAGAATTTAAAACTTGGGCAACCAACGTTTACGATTTTATGTACAACACCCTTCGTGATCCATCCGACAATCTCTACTACGACCTTGTTGGTACAATCTTCGACGAAAACGGTACTCCCGTTGCAAACGACAGTTTCGACAAAACCAAGTACACCTACAACAGCGGTGCAATGATCAGTGCCGGCGTTGCAATGTACAACGTTACTAACGACAAAACCTATCTCGAACACGCAAAGGCAACGGCAGAAAGTTGTCGCAATTACTTCGGTTTCCACGATTTCAAAGAAGGCTACGTTATGTACCCAACGGCAACAACAACTTGGTTCAACCTTGTAATGTACATTGGCTACTACGATTTGTTCCTTGCCGACAACACTCAAACAATCTACCTTGACGACGTTCAAAAGGCAATCGACTACGCTTACGAAAACTTCGGCCGTGATGGTTACATCCCCGTATCGTGGTTGGTTGGTTGGGAAGACGGTTGGCAAAAGAGTGACTGCAAAAACTTGCTTGACCACACTTCGCACGCCGAAACATATCTACTTTTGGCGCAATATCAACAAGCCAAGGAAGATTTGCGCAACAAATAATCAACAAAACTTCGTCAAAGTCGCTTAAAAACGGCTTTGACGAGCAAATTAACTTTTCCCACGGAGGAATTTTCTGTGAACAACCAATGCGCAACGGCAATGGCAAAAAAAGTGCTTGATTTGTACGTGAAAGACACTGCAGACAAAGGTTTGGTGGTGTACAACGTGCTAAACAAGAACGATCAACCTGCTGATATCACCGATTTTTGGTCGATGACCTCTCTTTTGGCACTGGCAGTGCGTATGTCAACGGTAAACCAAGGCGACTACAAAAACTACGTTGAAAAAGTTGTGGAAGCCATGGAATACTACCGCGGTTATCGCAACGATAACCATGCAGGGGAAGGTGGCGCGCCACGCAACTTTAGCGTTTATGCCGTACCACGTGGAACGGACAAAGGCAAGGCGGACGTAATCGGGCAAAAAGGTGAGCTTTCCGTGTTCGACGACCAAATTTGGGTTGCAATCGAAATGCTCAACGCCTACAACCTTTACGGCGAGCAAAAATACCTTCAAATCGCAACGGAGCTTACCGAGTACATCTACTTGGTTGGCAACGATCCCTACCTTGGCGGCATCTACTGGGGGCAGGCGTACACAACACGACATGCTTGCAGTAACGCACCCTTTATCAAACTTTCCGCAATGCTTTATCAGGCAACGGGCGAGCAAAAATACATAACCTGGGCAAAAAACATCTACGATTTTTGTTACACAAACCTGCGTGATCCTGCAGATAACCTGTATATCGACCTTATCGGCACTGTATACCAAGATGCTCAAAAAGATATCTGGCACGGTGGTGTAAGTATCAAAAACGGCACGCCGGATTTCAAAAAATACAGCTACAACAGTGGTGCGATGATCAGCGGTGGAGCTTGTCTCTACGCCATCACGGGCGAAAAACGCTATCTCGACCAAGCCAAAGCCACTGCTCAAAGCTGTCGCAACTACTTTGGCAACGCAACGCTAAAGGATGGCTACCTTGTCTACCCCGGTAGCGATGGCGGCACAACCTTCAGCTGGTTCAACTTGATTATGTTCAAAGGCTTTTTCGATTTGTACAAGGTAGATAGTTCAACTGCGAGTTATCTTCAGCAAGTCAAAAAGGTTCTCGAACACGACCTGCAACATTACGAGCAAAACGGATTTATACCCACGTCGGGCATCATCGGTTGGACAACCGGTCGCAACAGCTACGATAATCGCGTGCTGATGGACCATGTAACCAATGCCGATATCGCTTTGCTCATTCAACAGTTCGATCAACTTAACAGAATTTAATTACGGCAACCCCGTATTAAAAAATTAAATTAAAAGGAGAAAAAAAGATGAAAAGGATTTTAACCTTGGTTCTCGTGTTGGTTCTTGCTCTTTGCTGCATCACAGCCTGCAAGACAAACAAACCCGAATCCGAACTAACCCCTGTTTCTTTGACTATTAAAAGCCTAAAGGAAGTTAGTATCGAAGTCGGTCAAGCCTACACGTTGACCTACGAAACCGATGGTGCTGTTAACGTTGCCGTTAGCGGTGGTACCTACGATAAGGACTCTCAAAAGTTCTCAGCTACTGAGCCCGGTACCTACACCATCACAGTTACTGCCACTGCAGAAGGCAAAAAGGATACAGTTGCAACCGTAACTGTTACCGTAACTGCTGCCAGTGCAGATAAAACTGCTCTTATTACTGCAATCACCGGCGCAAGTGCTCTTAAAAAAGGCGACTACACGTCCGCTACTTGGAGCGCTCTCGATACCGCTCTCAAAGCTGCAAATACCGCACGTAACCAAGCTGGTATCTCCCAAACAGATGTAGATAGTGCAGCAGCAGCTCTTACAAAAGCAATTACCGATCTTCAACCGGTAGAAATTGCTAAGGCAGTAGTTGCAGAAGACGAATCCAGCTTTACCTACAACTCAACTACCTACAAAGCAGAGGATTTCAACAACTTTGCAGCAATCGTAGCAGAAATCAGAACGCTCAATGCAAAAACGGAAATCGTTCTTAAATCTGTATACACAACTGCAATTGATGCAATCCTTGCAACACTCGATGCAAAAGTAAAACTCGTTATCAAGTCCGACCTTCGCAACAACACAACAATGCTTGTTGAAACTCTTGGCACTTATACTCTCACTGCCGAGTCCGAAGACGATGTTACCTTTGCTTGGACCGTTAATGACGAAGTTAAATCTTCCGAAGCTACACTCGAGTTTACTCCTGCCGCTTTCGAAACGGAATACGTAATCAAATGTACGGTTACCAAGGGCGAAAACACCAACGTTAAAACCCTCAAAGTTTCCTTTAGAGAAGTTGACTACAAAGTAAACAACATTTTTGCTAGTGGCATCACAGTTGAAGATAACAAAGTTACCGTAACAGGCAATTACGAATGGCCCACCGAAGAAGGTCGCAAAGTTACTTTGCCCGACGTTCGTCTTTCCGGCAACTTTACCGTTCACTTCGATCTAACCTTTACCGGTGGCAATGGTGTTATGGCTATGTTCCTTCTTAAGGACAATGGCGAAAACAACTCTTTCTGGGTAGCAGTGCTTCAACACAGCAACAAACTTGAAGTTGCAACAGCAGGACACAGTGACGATTTCAAACCTCGCTACGATATGCCTGTAGGTACAGTCGATCTTAACAAGGTTATCCACGTTATGATGACTCGTACCATCACCGATAGCAAAGCATATCTCTACGCTTACCTTCTTGACGATGCCGGCAACGTTATCATGGAACATAAAGCAAACGGTCTCTACAAAAACGATGCAGATTCTCTTGGCACAGTTCAACTTGGTATCCAAGCAGAAAATTGTCAATTCGTTGTTTCCAACATCGCAGTTGGTATCGAAGATAGCGTAATCAGCAAAACAGCTCTCAACAAAGCACTTGCAGTTTCCTCTTCCTATCAAGAAGTTGACTACACTGCAGAAAGTTGGGCAGCACTTGCTTCCGCTAAAGGAGCAGCAAGCGCAGCTACAACTCAAGAAGAAATCGTTGCCGCTACTGAAAGTGTTTCCAAAGCTACTACCGATCTCGTACTTGCTCCAGTTACAAAAGTAGTTGTTAGCGAAGGCAATATCTCCTTTGGTGGCAAAACCTACGTTGCTGCAAACTTCGAAAATATGGCTGATATCATTGCCGAAATCGAAACACTCAACGCAGATGCAACTATCACGCTCAACTCTGTATACGCACCAAAAGCACAAGAAATCATTGCTAAACTTGTTTCCAAGGTAACTCTTGCTATAGCAGGCGCACCCGAAAATGGTGTTCAATACCTTGTTAACACTCTTCCTTCCTTTGCAATGACAGCAACCGCAAGCGAAGACGCAACAGTTGCATGGTCTGTAAATGGCGAGGCAGTTTCTTCCGAAGCAGCTTATACATTTGCACCCAAGGCATTTGGCTCCTACACAATCACTTGCGTAGCAACCCAAGGCGAATATTCCACAGAAAAGGAATACAAGTTTACTCTTGTTAACGCTGGTTGGACCTCCAACAAACCCGGTGGTGCTGTTATTGACGAAAATAACGCAATCAGAGTTACAGGAGACTATGGTTGGGACGATTTGAAGGGTAAAAAAGTTACCACAAACGATATCACCCTTTCCGGCAACTTTACAATTTATTTCGACCTTACTTTCAACAACCAAAGCAACGTTAACGTATTTGCTTGGTTCCTTAACAAGTCCAATGGTGACGTTATCAACGACTGGGTAGCAATCACCTCTCAAAACAACAAGCTTGAAGTTTCTTGCCTCGAACAAAAAGCTTACAAAGATATGACTGCAAATGCAACGGCTATTGGCACAAAAACGTCCTATATCGTAACTCGTGAAATTTCTGACGGCAGAGCTTATATCACAGCAACTCAAATCGATGCAAACGGCAACGTTGTAAACGACGGTACTCAAGATAGTGGCAATCGCGTATCTTCCGACTACACAGGACCTGTTGTTTTGGGTATTCAATCGGAAAACGCTCACTTTGTTGTAGAAAATATCCGCGTTAACTCCGCAGCGACAATCAACAGCAAAGTAGCTCTTCGTGCACTGGTAAAATCCACCGAAGATATCATCAAAACCGACTACGTAGAAGCAGTTGTAAAAACTCTCAATGAGAAAATTGGTGCAGCACAAACTGTTCTTGACAACGTTGATGCAACTCAAGCACAAATTGACGAAGCGTTTACAAATCTTGAAACTGCAATTGCAGCTTTCAAACCGGAAAACTACACCGAAGTTACAAAGGCACAAGTAACCGCTGATGCCATCACATATAGCATCACAGGTATCACCCTCAACAAAAACGATCTCTACAACTTCGATGCTATTGCAGCAATTATCAACACTCTTAATGGTAGTGACGAATATGCAGCTAACAGTGTTTACACCGAAGCTCTTACCGAAGCTCTCGAATCTGCAGACTACAAGATCGGTCTTTCCACAATCGACTTCAAGGGTCTTGATAGTGGCGAAAGCTACGTAACGTCCGACAAGGCTAATTACGCTATTGAAGTTTCCAGCAAGACAAAGAATCTTACCTACGCTTGGACAATCAACGGCGAACCGGTTGAAGCTCAAGCATCCTATGCTTTCAAACCTGAAAGTGGCAAAACCTACACAATCAAAGTAGTTATCCAAAAGACAGGCGAAGGCTACGAAGATCAAAAGGAAGAATTCTTGCTTGAAAACGTCACGTTCATGCACTCCGACGTTAAAACTCCAATGGACGACCGCGTAACAGTTCGTGACGATGGTTCCTTCTCTTCCGTAACAGGTATTGGTTGGGGCGATTGGGAAGGCAGAAAGGTTCTCTATGATGACCTTGTATTTAACGGTTCCTTCTCCATCGCTATGGACCTTACCATTGATGAAAAGGGCGGTGGCGCAAACGTTGCTACAATCCACCTTCTCAATGCCGACACTCTCAGCCCAAGCTTTGGTGGCGACTGGGCATACGTTGGTTACGGTTGTATCTGTCTCCACGAAAATCCCGTTAGATTGGAAAGTAACTGGAACGGCACAGGCAAAAAACAATCCAGCGATGGTGGTTTTGAAGATGTTGCCGCTAAGATGACCGAAGCAGCATCTCTCCTTGAAACAGGCAAATCCTTCACAGTAAAACTCACCTGCTACCGCAAGGCAGATGGAAAACTTCAACTTGTGTATGCTCTTTTGAACGGTACCGAATGGATCGAATTTAACCGCAACGAATGGGCAGGTGACATGAAAGGCGGCTTTATCGTTGGTATCAACATCGAAAACGTAGGTATCACCGCTAAAAACGTTCGTTACGAACTTCTTACAGCAACCGACGATTATATCGCTGGTTCCGTAAAATCTCGTGCAGCTCTTTCCGCAGCACTTGTTCAATACAAGAACCTCGACGTTTCTCAATACGTTAATCCTACAGAATTTATTGTAGCACGTGATGCTGCTTGGGCTGCTATGGCCGACAATAGCGCATCTGCAGACTACGATGCGGCAACAAAAGCTCTTGTAGAAGCAGCTAAAGCACTTGTAGGACGTGACGTTGCAGTTTCTGCAGGCGCACTCGACAAGGGTTATGCAAACTACCGTGGCGTAGATAAGTTTACCGCAACCTTTGCAGACGATATCGAAGCTACCGAAATCAAGTGGACGTACAAACTTAACGGCGAAGAAAAGACAGCTGAAGGTGCAGACCTTGCACTTGAAGTTGGTGCTTACACCGACGTTGTTTTGTCCTTCAAGGTTGGCGAAGAAACCTACTCCTACACCTATCAAAACTTCAGCGTTGCAGCTATCGGCCTCAAATCCAACACAGACACAGTTACCTTAAACGAAGATGGTTCCGTCAAGGTTGACAACGGCGCAGGTTGGAACCAAAAAGACCAACTTGTTATCGACGGTTGCAGAACGCAAGAATTCGAACTTGTGTTCAACGCTAAATACGACGGAAACCCTGGTGGTGAGTTCCGCGTAATGTGTATCAACCTGTTTGGTGAAGATATCCGTCCTGTATTCGGCTATCAACGTGAAGGCCGTGGCGACAGAGCTCAACTTGGCTTTGACAGCAACGGCGGTCAATGGAACGATATCAACAACACCGATGCTGAAGGCGAACCTTACGACTACATCTATGGTGAATCTGGTGCTAAGTTCAGCCTTAAGCTCACTCAAGATGGCGAAGGCAAGTCTACTATCACCTTTACCGTTTACGCAGCAGATGGTAGTGTTATCTCCACAAAGTCTTGTGATTACTCAAAGTGGTACAGCTCCACGACGGACATCCGCTTCACCTTCGAAAATATCGACCTTACACTCTCCGATTTTGAAGTTTACTACAACTAAAATTTGTGAGTAGTGCAGTTAACCTATTTGTAACAGGCAAACAAACGTAAAAATAGCGCAAAACCTATCGCACAACTAACAGTGCGGTAGGCAAGCGCCAAAAAATAGTGCTCACACGGCACAATAATCCGTTTATTTGCTCAAAACAGATCAAGTTAACGTCAAAAATCTACTATTTTCCACCAATATGGGGATACCAAACCCCCAAAGTGAAAGTATCCCCATGGTGGCAAATATACAAATCCCCTAAAAAGAGGAAAATATGAAGTTTATCAAACCGCTTATGATTGCGTTTGCAATTATACTGTTGCCATTGGTAGTTATGTCCACCATGCAGTTGTTTGGTTGGGATTGGCCTACCGAGTTTGTCGGCGCAAACGTTGTGATGGCAATTTTGTTAGCAATTTTTGTTGTGTTGCTAATCATTTCCGCCTTCGGGCAAAAATTTCGCATTCAAAAAATAGGCAACTACATCCTTCACTTTGGATTTGTGCTGTTTTTGCTGGGCAGTTTGCTTTACCTAACAATGGGCAACTCGATAACGGTAGCAGTGCCAATTGACGGCGAAAAGGCCTATGACCAACTAAAGGATAGCAATGGCAACGTTGTTGACCTTGGTTTTGCCTTTGGTTTGGATGGGTTTGCAATCACCTACTACGACCCCGTGTACGACGTTTACAGCGTAACGGAGGACTCCCCAAAAGCCATAATGACGGACGTGCAAGTACAACGTTCTCAAGATGGCGTTTGGTACTATGATTTTGGAAAATACGGCAAAGTAACTTTGGACGAGTTACTTGATGGCGATAAAATAGATTCAATCAAAAAGCAGTTCACACTTACCAACGACGTTGTTGCAAGCGTTCGTTTGATTGTTAGGGAATACGTTGCAGATATCACCTTTATCGAAGATAACGGTGCCGAGCACACCCAACAACTGCTTGTAAACAAAACAATCCACAAAAACGGATACAAAATTTACCTTATGGGCTACGACGAGATTACCTCTCGCGTAACGTTGATGTTCAAAAAGAACGTTGGCGAACCAATTTCCACCGCAGGACTTGTGGTTGTGATGGCTGGAACGTTTTATCAATGTATTGTTTATCCCCTAATTGTAAAAGGACAAAAGCAAAAGGCATTGTCGCTATCGGCAAAGGGGGAAAACAAATGACTTGGTTACGAATTGTAATGATACTTTCCGCCGCTGCACTTTTTGGCGCTACGGCACTGTATATCAAAAATAACAAGTACGCAAAGTATATTTCCACTTTGGGATTTGCGCTTTGCGGTGTAGTTGTTGCTACCAACTGGATATCCAACGGCTACGTTCCCTTTATTAGCATGTATCAAGTGCTTGCCTTTGTTGCAATTTGCTTCCCACTGGCGTACCTTTTGATACATTTTGTTAGGGAAACAAAAATCAACTTTGCTTGGTTTACTCTTTGCGCAGCTGTGTGCATGGTGGGCTCGGCAGCAATGTTCAGCACGATGATTTGGCACCGTGCACCGGCATTGCAATCACCCTTTTTCATTCCGCACATTCTTTGCTACATCCTTTCCTACTCGTTGTGTGCAGTTGCTTTTGTGCTTACTATAACAATGATTTGCCAAAAGGACGAACGACAGGTTGCCCAAACGGAAAAATCCATCTACGCCGTTGTTATCACGGCATTCCCCTTTATGGTGATGGGTATGTTCCTTGGTGCAATTTGGGCAAATGAGTGCTGGGGAAACTACTGGTCGTGGGACCCCAAGGAAAACTGGGCGCTTATCACCACTTGTTTGTACGCTTTGTATTTCCACGTGCGCAAACGCAAATTTTTCAAAAAATGGCTCGTTCCCATTTTGATTATCGCGTTTGTAAGCCTAATTATCACGTTTGTTGGTGTAAATGTGGTACAAAACGCATTACACTCTTATTCATAAATCTTATAGGGAGGTATTTATGGAAGAAAAATTCACAAAAAAGCTACTAATCATTTTGTGCTGTTTAGTACTTGTGGTTGCTTGTGGCTTAATACTTACTTCGTGTAAGCAGGAAAAACTAAATTTCGAGCCGGTAAGTGTATATCACACCGCAGAAAAGTACGTTTCTCCGTCGGGCATCGCGCTAAAGGGAAAGTCGATGTTTGTTTCCGACGCTACGCTTAACAAGCTTTACAAGCTCAACGAAGAAGGTACCGTTCTTAGGTCGTACGCCTTCGAACAACCCGTCAACGCAGTGTACGTAAATGGCGACAACGTCTACGCGCTTGTTGGCGAACGTGCAGGTGAGATTTATCGCTTCGATAGTGGACTTACACTTTTGTCCAAAGCGGACGTGGACCACACCCCAATGGATGCGCTTGTACTTGACGGCAAAATCTACGTTGTAAATAGATTTTCCGGCACGGTTACTGTGCTTTCCGAAGACCTTGCAACGACAATTGCCACAATCGACCTTTCTGCCGGCAAGGAACCTGTTGCAATTGCAACAACTCAAGGTAAAATCTTTGTTGCATGTCACCTTCCCAGTGGCAAAGCAACGGATGCAACCGTTTCCGCAGATTTGTTTGTAATCAGCCCCGAAACTAACCAAGTTACCAAAAAGATAGAGCTTATCAACGGTACCGGCAGCGTAAAGGACGTTGCTGTTTCTTCCGACGGCAACTACGTCTACATTACAAACTTGTTTGCAAGATACGCTTATCCCACGTCGCAACTTGATCGTGGTTGGATCAACACAAACGGTATCACCATTGTTGATGCAGTAAACGAAACCATCTATGCAGGCGTTTTGTTGGACAGCGTCGAATACGGTGCGTCTAACCCTTGGGGTATCGACGTTATCGGTAGCGGTGCCGACGCAAAAATCGTTTGCGCAATCAGCGGTCTTGCAGAAATCTCCGTTGTGGACGAAACTGCAATGTTTACAAAACTTGACAAAGTGCAAAAAGGCGAATTTGGCTACACTTTGGAACAGGTTGTAGACCACGTTGAGTTCTCCGCAGATATCAGCCAACGTATTTCAATTGGCGGTAACGGACTTCGCGAAGTTTTGCTTGCCGACGAGGATGGCGAACAATTTGCTTATCTAACACAATATTTTGACGGCACTGTTACCAAAGTTGCCCTTGCTAAGGACGAATTTGGCGAACGTCAACAACAATTGTACATGATCGGCGAACAAGGTGCTCCCACGGCGGAAAGAATTGGCGAAATTCTTTGGTTCGACGGTAACTATTGTTATCAAGCATGGGAATCTTGCGCAAGTTGTCACCCCGACGCTCGTGCAGACGGTCTCAACTGGGATAACCTTAACGACGGACTTGGCAACCCCAAACAAGCAAAATCCATGATGTATTCGCACCGCACACCTCCGGAAATGATCACCGGCGCTCGCGAAACAGCAGAACTTGCAGTTCGCAAAGGTATGCAATTTATTCAATTTAACACCATGGAAGAAGATCTTTTGGCTTGCATCGACGACTATCTAAAGTCTCTTGCTCCTACTCAAAGTCCTTATCTCAATCGTGACGGCACTCTTACCGAATCTGCCGAACGCGGTAAGGATTTGTTCGAACAATACAACTGTGCAACTTGTCACTCCGGTCCGTACTACACCGACCTTCAAATGCACCAATCCTCCTCGTTGGAGTTGGACGACACTTGGGAAAACAGAGAGTTTGACACTCCGTCCTTTGTGGAAATTTGGAGAACGGCCCCCTACACATTTAACGGAAGTTGCGCAACCATGGAAGAAGCGGTACGTTACTTTGTGGAAAAATCCGGCAAAACCATCACAGACGAACAAGTTAAAGATCTTTCTAACTACATCCTTTCCATCGGCGACGAAGGTGAATACTACGGTATCCAACAAATCTTCTTCGACAGAAACGACGATTCCGACGAACTTGCAGTTCAATTGCTCGTTCCCGGTAGAACAATGGAAAAGGTGGTAGTGCGCAAACAACACGACACCGACAAAAACGCTTACGTTTGCATCAAATTGTACGATCAAAACGGTAAGCAAATCGGCGAAAGTGTAAATGCAGTGCTTACCGATATGGTCAAAGGCGACTACGCTGTGTTCGAGTGCGACTTGGATATCCCTGCAAATCTTGCCAAGGGCAGTTACTACGAGGTTGTTATTGTCAATGCCGATAACACTAAAGAGTCGTTAGCAACACCCCTTCGTGTATACTATAAATAAGGAGGCAAACAATGAAAAATATCAAAAAGAGTATTGTAACAGTTGTTGCTTTTGCAATCTTGTTGGTTCTTTGTCTAACGTTTGCTGCATGCAATAGTTCCACACCGTTAAAAGGCTACGAACAAGCTACCCTAAACAATAACACAACAACTATAAAAACAAGTACTGCCGAACAAGCCAAGTACTACGGCTCGTTGGAAGACGTTATTTCCGGATATGCTTCGGAGTACATTATCACACGTCACAAGCCA
>CAZDLE010000004.1:0-17001 GCA_964506035.1 uncultured Oscillospiraceae bacterium
GAAGGTGCAACAAGCGGTACGAATCTAACGTTAACGAATCCGACTGAAAATGCAGCGTATCTAAGAAGTAGGTACGTTGATTGCAACTGGTACAAATCCACAAACGAATAGGCAACAATGGGTAACAACGTTTAATATGTTTTTTTAACACAAAACCGTCGGTCGGAAGATCGGCGGTTTTTTTGCTATGTATTGTGGGCAACTTTTAGGTTAATGACTGTGGTTGGTTATCAAGTTTGTTGGTGTTGATTTCTATTTAACGAATGATTATACAGTATGTACAACTATTATTGTACAAATCTACAAAAACTTTAACTATCAATTTGTGGCGAAACAACAATTTGTTTAGTGCTGCACCGTCAATTTGGTGGATTTTATCAATTCTGCAAGATCCCTATCACCTTTGTGGCTTAATATCAATTTGTAGTACTGTTCTATCACCTTTGCCCGATAAGTTGGTTTAGGTAGTCGGCTGGTGGGGTTTCCACGTAGCAGACGTATGGCAGGGTGCTTTGGTCGGCGGGGTAGATTTTTACCGTTAGTTTGCGTGTTTCTTTGTCGAAAATTACGCAGTTTAGCACCACCGTCGGCACGTAGCCGTCCTTTTTGATAATTACCGTTTGGGTGTGCCATGCGGTTAGTGTTTTGTCGTAGCTGTTGGTTGGGTTGGCAAGGTCGATCACAGGCGAGTTGCCGTTGTTATCGCAAAAGAAAGTTTGCCCGTCTACGGTTACTTGAGCATTGTGCACAGGCAGATTGTTTAAATCCACAACGGTTACTTTGATTGCCGTTGTGTTGGCAGATACGTCCACGTCGCTTGCCTTGTCGATGGCGGTAAGCACCACCAGTACCATTGATAACACCACCACGACTATTGCTACGTTTTTGAGAGTTGTTTTCATACGAATACTATATTGGCAAAATGCGAAAAATAGAACAACGGACAAAAAGCGGATTTTTTGGGTGGACGAATGGTAGCACTATTTGTTGCTGTGCGGTGCTACACCTCAGTCAACCACGTTGACGGCTATCTCTAAGAAAGAAGCCTTTTACAAGGTTGCAAAAGCAGACAACTTACTACCATAGTTAGAACAGTTTATTGGCTGTTTTAGTGAACCAAAGTGCCGACGCGGTGTGCATGCAATATAAAAAGACTAACGAAAGAAAAATCGTTAGTCTGTGGTTGTGCAAAATGCTAAATATTTAGGTTTGTTAGTTAAGTTTTTCGCCGTCGTTGATGTACAAAATGCCGATTGTGTTCGGTCCGCAGTGTGTGGTGATTGTGCATCCGGCGGTGGTTTCGAGAACTTCGTCAAAATAGCCCCAAGACTTTACCTGTTCGATAACGTCCGCAACGAGAGTTTCGTCCATTTGGGTGTGGGTTACAAAGCAACGTCTACGATCGGGAGCGGTACATTGCGTTTTTACCCAATCGGCATATTTTTTAGCACAGCGGTGATATTTGCCCAAAAACTTGCTTGCAACGCCCATTTTGCCCGATTTCACTTCGATAACGGGTTTTAGTCCCATAAGATTTGCAGCGTAGTAAACCAAACTGGTGCAACGTCCACCTTTGTAGAGATACTCTAAGGTGTTGATAATAAAGGATGCACGAACGCTGTCAATACGGGCGGTAACCTTTTCGACAATTTGGGGAGCATCCATACCTTCGTTTGCCAAATCGCAGGCGTACAGCACAAGCAAACCTGTTGCAGTGGAAAGGTTACGGCTATCAATAACGTACACGTTAGTGAAGTTTTGCGATGCCAAAACGGCATTACCATGCGAAGCGGACATTTCCGCCGAAAGATTGAAGTGAACAATCGCATCGTAGCCTGCGTCCAGTTGTTGTTGGAAAAACTCTTGGTACTCTACTGCCGAGCACGCGCCCGATTTGGGCAATTTTTTGTGTTCGTTGTAGTAGTTGTAGATATCTTGCGGAACAATAGTGATACCATCGGCGAAATCGTTATCGCCAAGTGATACGTGCAAAGGGCTTATGCCGACGTTGTATTTTTCCAATAATTCTTTAGATAAATCGCAGGTGCTATCAGACGTGATTTTGATTCTCATAAATATTTTCTCCTAATTGGGGTTTGCGGATGACTTTGGAATAACAATATCCGCTTTGTTTTTGCAACTTTCGCAACCTTGGCAATCGGTTTTGCCACAGTTTACCACTCTGCCTACGCCAACCACAGTGCAGTTTGCGGGAACGTCGCGCAAAACGACGGAGTTTGCACCAACTTTGACGTTGTCGCCAAGGGTGATGTTGCCAAGCACCTTTGCACCGGCACCAATAACTACGTTGTTGCCCAAGGTTGGATGGCGTTTGTTGTGCTCCTTGCCAGTTCCACCAAGAGTTGCGCCTTGGTAGATGGTACAGTTGTCGCCAATGATGGACGTTTCGCCGATAACGACGCCGTGACCATGGTCGATAAACAAATTTTTGCCTATCTTTGCACCGGGATGAATTTCGATACCGGTGAAAAATCGCGTTGTGTAGCAAAGCAGTTTTGCTACGAAACGGAACCTTATTTTGTAGAAAAATCGCGCAATGCGATACCAAAACAGCGCGTGAACACCGGGGTACAGAAGGAATATTTCTATACCACTGCCAGCTGCGGGGTCACGTTGTTTGATGGATTTTATAAAGCCGACTTTATTTTTACTCATATCTAATTATACGAAAACTATGTTTACAAGTGTTTTGTACACATGTACATGCTTGCACAAAACACCACTGGTCAACAATTACCTACAACCGGTAAACTGCGTGCCGTGCTGTTACACGTCTACTTTGTTTACGTTGCCCAAAATTTGTATTGTGTTGCCGTCAACAATCAAACCACCTTCGTGCCACATTTGGTAGACGGGCAGTTGCAAATCGGCAACGGCTTTTTTTGTGCAGGCGTTTTGCAAATCGGTGCCAAGATAATGCACTTCCAAATCCAGACCTTTTACCAAGCCGAGTCCTTGCCAAATACCATAGGTATCGTAGTCTTCGTCGGGGGTGATGTGGTATTTGTCCAGTTGCAACATTGCACCTGCCGATGCGCCCATAATTGTGCCGTTAAAATTTTTTACCGCGTTTGTGATGCCTAATTTGTCCATCCAAGCGATAGCTTTTTCCGGCATACCGCCCGTGAAAAACAGCAAATCGGCGTTGTTGATAAGTTGAAGATAGTTTTGGGTTTTATCAAAACAGTTTAGCCAAACAACCTCTTGCTCCGCAATGCCAAAGGACAAAAAAGGTTGCACAATTTTTGCGTATTTTTCGCCATTTTTGCCATAAATTGATTGCCAACTGTCGTAATCCCACGCTTGACTTTCGCGAAAAGCCAAAGGCAAAATTAGTACTTTTTTCCCAACAACATAGGTGGCAATTTTGTCCTTTGCCCAGTCGCCGTCAAAGTTGTAGTAGTTAAGTAAGACGTTTACCATTAGTACAGTTCCACTCCGTTTTTGTCCACAAAGGCATAGGCAATTTTGTGTGCGCCCACCTTTTGATCGCCAATTTCGATAGCGTTTTGAATAAGGTTTTTAGCATCTTCCAAGCCTTTGCCATTGTTGTGATAAACTTCGCACAAAATGTCGCCTTGTTTAACTTGCGAACCAATGGCAACTTTCATGATAACGCCAACGGAAAAGTCGATGGAATCGCTCTTTTTCATACGGCCGCCACCAAGATGTGTTACTGCACGACCTATATCTGCTGCAACCATGTGGGAAACGTAGCCGTCACGTTGTGCCAAAACAACGTCCTTTTGACCGATTGTGAATTTTTCGGGATGCAAAATATAGCTTGAATCACCGTGTTGCGCATCTACCATTTCTGCAAACTTTTGCAATGCCTTGCCACTGTCGATGGCATTTTGAAAGGCAACTTTAGCAGATTGCATATCGTACTTGCCCGTGAGACAGAGCAAACGCAAAGCAACTTCCTTTATCTCGTGATACAGGCGGTTTTGTTTGCCGTTTAGAACGTCGATAATGCCGACAATTTCCAACGCGTTGCCAACGTGGTCGGACAAGGGTTGTTCCATATCGGTGATCAACGCGCCCATTTGCTTGCCTGCACGAGTGCCGATTGTTACCATTTTTTGTGCAAGTTCCAAGGCGCTTTCGGCGGTAGGCATAAAGGCGCCACTACCGTATTTTACATCCAACAAAATGGTATCTGCACCGGATGCAAGTTTTTTGGACATGATACTACCGCAGATAAGCGGAAGAGAGTTTACCGTACCGGTAACATCGCGCAAAGCGTACATTTTTTTGTCGGCAGGGGCAAGGTTTGCCGTTTGTCCAATTACGGCACAACCAACTTTTTTTACAACGGAGAAAAATTCTTCTTCCGAAAGTGACGTGTTAAAATGGGGAATACTTTCCAACTTGTCGATAGTTCCGCCGGTAAAGCCCAGCCCACGACCGCTCATCTTGGCAACGTACACTCCGCAACATGCCAAAATGGGTGCAAGTGCAAGCGTTGTGCTATCACCAATGCCACCTGTGGAATGTTTGTCAACCACAATTCCGCCCAAGTGAGACATATCTACGATATCGCCACTGTGCAACATTGCATTGGTAAGATCGAATGTTTCGCGATCGGTCATGCCGTTGAACAAAATTGCCATAAGTAACGCCGACGCTTGGTAATCGGGAATATCGCCGTTGGTAAATCCTTCAACAAAAAAGTTGATTTCTTCGGTGGAAAGTTCGCGTTTGCTCTTTTTGTTTTCGATAATATCAAGTATTGTCATAGTGCGTCCTTTTGTTTTTTATTGCGCATTTGTACCAATAAAATTACCTTTTTCGATACGTAAATGCCAAAACTGAAAGGATATTATATCACTTTTGCGAGTAATTTTCAATACCTAATGCAAACTTTACGCACTTATTATATCGAATAAAGCTGAAAATTGACTGTAAAGCGAAAGCTGTTTTGCAAGTTTGCAAAACTGCATGCATTTTGCAACTATTTGTATACGTGTTGCAACTACACCCACAAACTATATCGCGTTACCAGTCTTCACTGATATGGATTTTTATATCGGTATAAAATTCTTTGTACTTATCTTTGAATTTTTGCGCATCGGTGCGATCGTCGGCGGCTATGGCGTCGGTAAGATCCAAACCGTCGTCGTCCATCATTTCCGATTGACGCATCAAGTCGTACATGGTAGATTTTTTTGTCATGATTGTCCTTCTTTGCGATTTTTGCATGTTAAAGTACACAAAAGTCTACACTAAATGGTACTTTTGGAGCAAATCGTCCACTTGATAGTAAAGTTGCTGCAAACTTCCGTCGTTGTTGATTGTTGCAGTTGGATGGTTGCAAACAACCTGTTTTGATGCAATATCTAACACATTTTGTGGGGTAACACTATCACGCTGAACAACTGCATTCACCCTATCATTTAGAGGACGTTGCACCAACCAAATTTGTTGCCAGGAAAAATCGAAGGCATCAATTAGGGGAATTTCTACAAAAACCGTACCGTTAGATTGCTCCACAAGTTGTGTTAGCATCTGCTTTATGCGGGTGTGGAAAATTTGGTTGTACTGTTTGTGCAGTTGTTTGTCGGCAAATACGACGTTGCGGATTTTTGCACGGTTAAGTTGTCCGTTGGTAATGTAGCCTTCTCCCAGCAAATCTGTAACGCTGTTTAACACCTGCGGTTGGGTAGAAACCTGTCGCGAAAGTTGGTCGCAGTCGATAACGGTAAATCCCTTTTGACGAAGGTAGTTGCCAACAACACTTTTTCCACTGCCGATACCGCCTGTTAGCGCAATAACGTTACGCTTCATACAAGGTTACCCCCTGTTCCGTTTGAGCAATCAACGGACAAAGCAAATCTACTGCGTTTTCCATTTGCTCTTTTACGATAGCTTTTACTTGTTCTGCTTCGTCCAAGTAGCAATCGACGATAAGTTCGTCGTGTATTTGCAACACGATTTTGCTTTTTAATCCTGCTTTGCGCAACGCTTCGTCCACACGCAACATGGCGATTTTCATGATATCCGCTGCACTGCCTTGCAAAGGCATATTCATTGCGGCACGCTCGCCAAAACTACGCATGTTGTAGTTGGAAGACTTGATTTCGGGGATTTGTCTACGACGACCCGTTATTGTTGTAACGTAGCCCTCACGACGTGCCTGCTCTACGCAGTTATCCAAGTAATTTTTGATTGTGGGATACTTTTCAAAATACAATTTGATGTATTCGCGCGCTTTGGGAACGCTGATTTTGGCATTTTGCGAAAGTCCGTAGTCGCTGATACCGTAGATAATACCAAAGTTGACGGCTTTTGCCATACGTCGCATATCGCTATTTACCATTTGTGGCGGTATGCCCAAAATTTCACTTGCAACCGCCGTGTGAATATCTTGTCCGTTGCGGTAACAATCCAGCAAATTTTCGTCTTTGGAAAATGCCGCCAAAAGACGCAATTCGATTTGAGAATAGTCTGCACCCACAAAAACGCCGTGCTTGGAGACGAACAATTTGCGTACTTCCTTGCCAAATTCCGTGCGGATGGGGATGTTTTGCAGGTTTGGTTCACTACTGGAAAGACGTCCGGTGGAAGTTAGCGTTTGGTTGAATGTTGTGTGCACTACACCGCGTTTTAGGTTTTGTTTGATACCGTCCACGTAGGTGCTGAGCAGTTTTGCCACCTTGCGATATTGCAAAATGAGCGCAACAATGGGATGTTTGTCCAACAGACCTTCCAATACTTCGTTATCGGTGGAATAGCCACGTTGCGTTTTTCTGCCGTGCGGAAGGTGTAGTTTTTCGAACAAAATACGAGATAGTTGCATCGTACTGTTGACGTTGAATTGTTCTTGAGCAAGGTCGTGTATTCGTGCAGTGATTTCGTCCAGTTGCGCACGCATATCTTTGGACATTTGTTCCAGCAAATCCACGTCAATTTTGACACCTTCCACTTCCATACGGTAAAGCAAATCGGAAAGAGGCAACTCGATATCTTCGTAAAGGTGTTGAACTCCGTTTTCGGCAAGTTGCTTGGCAAGTTTGTCGGCAACGGCAAAAATACCTGCACCAATTTGCTCGTAGCCGTTGGCAACACACAAACTTTCTACGTCCTTGTAGGAACGATATTCCACCAAATACTGCATCAAACACACGTCGTGCATCACGTTGTTTAGCGTTAAACCCAGTTGATCCAATTTGTGGTGCAGTGCTTTTACGTCGTAGACGATTTTTGGCAGGTCGCTGGCAAGCAACGGCGCAACTATACTGCAAAAACTGGTTTCGTTGATTTCGTCAAGAAAACTGTTGGACAAATGTACAACGTATTGTTTTTTGATGTCGTTGGAAAAATAGACGTCGGCACCGCTAACGTGAAAAGCAAACTTGCCTTGTTTAAAATCCTCCACCAATTGTTGCAGTTGTGCGCAAGTTTCCACTTGGACTGTTTCCACTTGGACTGTTTCAATTATAGCGGTATCGTCAAAGTTGATACGGGCAACTATGCTTTTGAACTGTAATTGTTCTAAACGTTGCTTTACTTGATTATCGAAAACGGGCAAATTGCTGTTATCTAAATCGTAGACGATATCGGCGTTGGTAACGATGGTTGCAAGTTGACGGCTAATAAAAGCCATTTCCTTATCACTTACCAATTTGTCCTTTAGTGCGCCTTTTTGTTGATCGATATTGGCATAGATGTTGTCGATATCTCCGTACTTTTCCAAAAGTTGCATTGCGGTTTTTTCGCCAACACCTTTAACACCGGGGATGTTGTCCGACGTGTCGCCTCGCAACGCTTTGTATTCGATAACCTGTTTGGGCGTTAGATGATACACTTCTTGCAGATATGCCGAATTTACGCTTTCCACTTCGCTGACGCCACGTTTGGTCAAAAGCACCGTTGTGGTTTGCGAGACAAGTTGCAACATATCCCTATCGCCGGAAATAATAACGCTTTCGCCGTCGAAATGACTACTTATCGTGCCGATAATATCATCCGCTTCGATACCTGCCTTTTTGACGATAGACACCTGCATAAGCTGTAGCACTTCTTCCAAAATGGGCATTTGTGCGGCAAGGTCGTCGGGCATACCTTTGCGGTTGGCTTTGTAATCGGCGTACAAATCTTTGCGGAAGTTGTGGCCGTGCATGTCGAATGCCACTATCACCTTGTCGGGTGAATAGTCCTGCAGACATTTTAGAAAGATGTTCAAAAAGCCGTACACGGCGTTGACGTTGCGACCTTGGTTGTCACTTAGAAAGGGCAAAGCGAAAAATGCCCTATTCAAAATGCTGTTTCCGTCGATAAGTAGTAGTTTTTGTTTGTTCATAAATTCACCTTTTGTTATTTGCCTTTTGCAAAAGGCTGTGGATTATACCCAATTTTGCACTGCAAATGTTGCAAATTGGTAAATTATTTGCAATTTTAAGATAACTTGTAACGTTTTGGATGGTTAAATGTCGTTTTACTGCAGTTTAGAAGCATCCAATAACTGTTACAATTAGATTGATTACGGTTTGAACAATTCGAAATGGGCTTGACTGTTAGCGTTAGTTTTGATTACAGTTAGACGCCATCTAAAATCGGTAAAACTGTAGAAGATAATTTTACTGCGGTTTAGAACCGTCCAAAATGGGTTTGAGAAATTGCCCGGTGTAGCTTGATGGTACTTTGCAAACCTGTTCCGGAGTGCCTTGAGCAACGATTTTGCCACCTTGGTCGCCACCTTCCGGTCCAAGGTCGATAATGTTATCGGCAACCTTGATAACGTCTAAGTTGTGTTCAATCACGATAACGGTGTTGCCCGCGGAAACAAGTCGTTGCAAAATGGTGATAAGTTTTGCTACGTCGTGGGTGTGCAATCCCGTTGTGGGTTCGTCCAAAATGTACAACGTTTTGCCCGTGGAACGTTTGGAAAGCTCCGTTGCAAGTTTTACGCGTTGCGCTTCGCCACCGGACAAGGTTGTTGCCGGTTGACCGAGTTTGATGTAGCCCAGTCCAACGTCGTACAAGGTTTGAATTTTATTTTTGATAGCAGAGATATTCTCGAAGAAACCAACCGCTTCTTCCACCGTCATATCCAAAACGTCGGCAATGGATTTGCCTTTGTATTTTACCGCCAAAGTTTCACGATTATAGCGCGCGCCGTGACAAACTTCGCAAGGCACGTAGACGTCCGGCAAAAAGTTCATAGAAATGCGCAAAATACCGTCGCCTGCACAATGTTCGCAACGTCCACCGCTAACGTTAAAGGAAAATCTGCCCGATTTGTAGCCACGTTCCTTAGCGTCCTGCGTGGATGCAAACAAATCGCGAATGGCGGTAAACACGCCCGTGTAGGTTGCAGGGTTACTTCGTGGGGTACGGCCGATTGCCGTTTGGTCGATAGCAATAACTTTGTCTAAAAACTCAATACCTTCGATACCATCGCACAAAACGTCCTGCGGATGGGCACGATTTAGTTTGGCGGAAAGCACCGGCAAAATAACTTCGTTAACAAGGGAAGATTTTCCGCTGCCGGAAACACCCGTTACCACGTTTAGGCAACCCAGTGGAAAACAAACGTCGATATGGTTTAGGTTGTTTTTGTAGGCGCCTTTAACTTTCAAAAAGTTGCCGTTTCCCTTGCGACGTTCCGTTGGAACGGGGATAAATAATTCGCCTGTTAGATACTTGCCCGTTATGGACCGCGGACATTTTTTGATATCTTCCACTGTGCCTGCACATACGATTTCGCCACCGTGTACACCTGCACCGGGTCCTACGTCTACCACAAAATCCGCCGAACGGATGGTATCTTCGTCGTGTTCGACAACAATCAAAGTGTTGCCGATATCTCTCAAACGGGTTAGCGTTGCAATAAGTTTTTCGTTGTCACGTTGGTGCAAACCGATACTTGGCTCGTCCAAGATGTACAAAACGCCGGTAAGCGCACTGCCGATTTGCGTTGCAAGACGAATACGTTGCGCTTCACCACCGGACAAACTTCCGCTAGCACGGTTGAGCGTTAGATAACCAAGACCTACGTCCACCAAAAATTTTAGACGCGAGTTGATTTCCTTTAGCACCATGTTGGCAATTTTACCTTTTGTTTCGTCCAGTTGCAGGTTTTGGAAAAAGTCCAGTGCCTTAACAATGGACAATTCGCCCACTTCCCAAATGTTAAGCCCGCCAACTTTTACCGACAAAATTTCCTTTTTTAGGCGTTTGCCGTGACATGTATGGCAGGGTTTATCCACCATAAATTTTTCGTACTCGCTACGCGTCCAATCGCTTTTGCACTCTGCGTGGCGACGTGTCATCATGGGGATTAGACCTTCCCAAGTTGTATTGAAAGAACGTCCGTCCTTTAAGTAGCAGACCAAATCTTCACCGCCATTGCCGTACATAACGGTGTTGTACACCGATTTTGGCAAATCCTTGACGGGTGTATTGCCGTCGAAATTGTATTTTAAGGCTAGTGCATCAAAAATCATGCGCATCCAACTTGCAGCACCAAGGTTAAATCCCAACAGCTTTACTGCACCGCCGTATAGCGATTTTGTATCGTCGGGGATGATAAGTCGTTCGTCAAACTCTTGCTTAAAGCCTAAACCAAGACAATCGGGGCAGGCGCCGAACGGGCTGTTGAAGGAAAATGCGCGGGGTTCCAGCTCTTCGATGGTAAAACCGCACTCGGGGCAGGCAAATTTTGTAGAAAATGTAGTTTCTTGCTTGCCGTCGTACACGATAACCAAACCGTCGGCTAATTTTAGCGCAGTTTCCACACTATCGGCAAGACGGCTGTTCATATCCGGCTTTACCACCAAACGGTCCACAACAACGCTGATATTGTGTTTGTTGTTCTTTTCCAGCTTGATATCTTCGTCCAAGGTGCGAATGGTACCGTCCACCATAACGCGGACGAAACCTTGCTTTTTTAGTTGGTCGAGCAACTTTTGATGTTCGCCCTTTCTTCCACGCACAACGGGAGCAAGAATTTGCAATTTACTTCCTTCCGGATAGGTTGCAACTCGGTCGCAAATTTGGTCAACTGTGGTTTGCTTGATTTCCAAACCGCAATGTGGGCAAAAAGGAGTTCCCACACGGGCAAACAACAAACGCAAGTAGTCGTAGATTTCCGTTACCGTTCCAACGGTTGAACGTGGATTAGACGACGTCGTTTTTTGGTCGATAGATATTGCAGGAGAAAGTCCGTCGATACTTTCTACGTCCGGCTTGTCCATTTGTCCCAAAAATTGACGGGCATAGGCGGACAAACTTTCGATGTATCGGCGTTGACCTTCGGCAAATATAGTATCAAAAGCAAGGCTGGACTTTCCGCTACCGGACAAACCTGTAAAAACAACAAGTTTTTCCCGCGGGATGGTTAGACTTACGCTTTTGAGATTGTTTTCTTTGGCGTTTACAATTTTTATTTCTTTCATAAATTACCAATAAATTAGGGGTTTTGAATATGCTTTTTGCGTTTTAGCTTTTCCAAATGTTTTGTTAGCTTGTTAACTTCTTCGCGCAGTTGAATTGCCTTTTCAAAATCCAGTTGGTTGGCTGCCGTTTTCATACGGGCGGTTGCGTTTTCGATGGCACGTTCCAACTCCTTGATAGTCATAGAGTTTTCCGCCTTTTGGGAAATTTCCAAGGTATTTTCTACGTGGTGTTCGATTGTTTTGGGAACTATGTTATTTTCCACGTTGTACTGACGTTGAATTTCTCTGCGACGGTTGGTTTCGTCCAACGCTCTACGCATACTGTCGGTGATAACGTCGGCATACATGATAACTCTGCCTTGCGCGTTACGTGCCGCACGACCTATCGTTTGAATAAGTGCAGTGTCACTGCGCAAAAAGCCTTCCTTGTCGGCATCCAAAATGGCAACAAGTTTTACTTGGGGCATATCCAAACCTTCACGCAAAAGGTTGATACCAACAAGCACGTCGAACTCGCCTTTTTTTAGCCCGTTGACGATTTCCACACGCTCGAGAGTGTCAATTTCCGAATGCATATACTTTACTTTTACGTCGTGACGAGACAAAAACTCCGTTAGACTTTCCGCCATGCGCTTGGTAAGTGTGGTTACAAGCACCCTACCACCGTCCGTTGTTACTTGGTGGATTTCGCCAAGAAGATCGTCGATTTGCCCTTTTACCGGACGCACTTCCACAAGAGGATCGAGCAGTCCCGTAGGACGAATAAGTTGTTCCACAACGTTGTCGGCACGTTGCATTTCGTAGGGGGCAGGCGTTGCCGATACGCAAATTAGTTGACCTAAGCGAGAATCAAACTCATCAAAAGTTAGTGGACGATTGTCGTAGCTGGATTGCAATCTAAAACCGTACCCAACCAAGTTGGTTTTGCGCGCCCTATCGCCGTTGTACATACCGCGGATTTGCGGAATGGTCATGTGACTTTCGTCAATAAAGGTGATAAAGTCGTCTGGAAAATAGTCGATCAACGTATAAGGCGGTTGACCGGGTTCTCTACCGTCAAAGTAGCGTGAGTAGTTTTCGATACCGCTACAATAACCAACTTCCTGCATCATTTCCACGTCGTAGCTTACGCGCTGTTTTAGGCGTTGACTTTCGACCAGTTTATCGTGGTTGGCAAATGCTTGTACTTCCGTTGCCATATCACGCTTGATGTTTTGTATAGCCTTGTCCATAGTTACGCCTTCCACAACGTAGTGGCTTGCGGGAAAGACAAAAGCGTGCAATAAATTAGCAACAACGTTGCCTGTTAGCGCATCCACTTCGGCGATTTTTTCCACTTCGTCACCCCAAAACTCCACGCGAATGGCATGGTCGGAGTAGCTTGCAGGGAAGATATCTATGCAATCGCCACGTACGCGAAATGTTCCGCGGTGAAAATCCATATCGTTGCGCACGTACTGTATTGCAATCAGCTTTTTGATAACGTCGCGTGGAGAAATTTGGTCGCCGGGGCGCAAAGATAGGCTCATTTTGTAGTATTCGCCGGGGGCACCCAAACCATAGATACAAGATACACTTGCAACAACGATGGTATCGCGACGTTCAAACAACGAACAAGTTGCACTGTGGCGCAATTTGTCTATCTCGTCGTTGATATCTATTTCCTTTTCGATATACAAATCACGTGAGGGAATGTAGCTTTCCGGCATGTAGTAGTCGTAGTAACTTACGAAAAATTCCACGCGGTTTTCTGGAAAGAACTCTCTAAATTCGTTGCAAAGTTGTGCAGCAAGCGTTTTGTTGTGACAAATTACCAAGGCAGGACGATTTACGTTGGCAATGATATTTGCCATCGTAAAGGTTTTTCCGCTACCTGTAACGCCACGCAAAACTTGAGTAGCCAAACCATCGTTTAGACCTTGAGTAAGTTGTGCTATCGCCGTGGGCTGGTCGCCACAGGGTTGATATTTAGAGTGTAGAATAAATTTGTCTGCCATGATATCAAGTAATAAGCGATTTTTTGTTGCAAAACGTTTGTAAAATTATTTTTGTGGGAGTATCAAATACGTGTAAAACGGACGTGATTACTTTTTGAAGGTTGTGATAAGTCAAAAATTTCGATACTACCGTTATTATGGAGCACTCGGAATTGACCTAATTATAATATCAAATTGAGGCAATACCAAAGATTTGATGTAGCACAAAAAGGCAGCAACATTAGTTGTTCATTTTGTAGATTTCGTAAAGACCTTTCAAACTGAGTTCGCGATCGACGTTGTCAAACAGCGGTTCGACACCTTGCACTATCTGTGATAAACCGCCCGTAGCAATAACCTTGGCGTTGGCAAGGCCCGTTTCCTTTTTGATACGTTCTATCATATACTTGACTTGTCCTACCACGCCGAAAATAACACCGCTTTGTATCGCTTTAGACGTGGATTGTGCAACAAATTTTGCAGGGGTTTCCAGTTCGACGTTGGGAAGTTTTGCGGTGCATTTAGACAAACTTTCGATAGTAGATTTAAGCCCCAAAGTGATTGCTCCGCCGATAAACTCGCGCTTGTCGTTTACCACGTTAAAGGTCGTTGCCGTGCCAAAATCCACCAAAATAAAGGGGGCGCCGTACTGCTTTTCGGCAGCAACACAAGTGATGATACGATCGCTACCCAACTCGCGGGGGAAATCGTATCTGATGGCAATGCCTGTTTTTACGCCCACGCCCACAATTAGCGGTTTTACATTAAAAACGTAGTTGATAACGTTAGTGAAGGTGTAGTCCAGTTGGGGAATTACCGACGATAAAATTGCACCGTCGATGGATTTTACGTCGATTTTGGCGTGCGTCATAAGTTGCAACAAAAGTGCAACGTATTCGTCGCTGGTGCGTTTTACGTCGGTGGACATTTTGAAAGAGTTGGCAAGTTTGCCCTGTTTGTCGAAAAGACCTATTTTGATATTAGTATTGCCTATATCTATTGCGATAATCATTGTTCTTCTCCCGTGTCGTTTTTTCCTGCGTTGCCATCGATACCCAATCGCAAGCCGTGTCTAACGCCTAAAACAATCCAGGGTACGCCGATAATGGAAATTGCGTACTCGGGAATAATGTTTGTTGCCAGCAAACCGTAGATAAGCACAAACACGCCACTTGTTTGGATATGGTACATTGTTCTGCACAATTCCAACATAGACAAAAAGCCAATAGTGTTGGTTAGAAGTCCAAACAACGCGCCCACCGTAATGCTGACTATTTGACGCTTGCGCAACTTTAGATTTTTTGTAAGACGAAGCATCAGTCTGTATACTGCAAAGGCAATTGCCGTCATCAATACGCGTGGCGGAATGGTTACCAACAACCAGTATTGCGGTGGAAAAACCGCTCCTAACGTTGGACTTGGCAAAATAAATTCTTTGATAAAGGATGCTACGCCGAAAAATAGTCCGGAAAGTATTGCCGTTGACCACTGGTTCTCAAAAAAACAAAAAGATAAAGTAACCAGCAAAGTGACGGCAGCCATAGAAAAACCGATGGGCAAAATGCTGATTGCCTTATCTAACATCATTGAAACAAATATGATTGCAAACATAATTGATAATTTTGCAACCTTGTAAGCTCTATTGTTTACCATAAAAAACCTCAATTTCGCCCACGGTGGGTGCGAATATCTTTTTTGCAAGGCACGTGAACTTTTGTAAAAGTCAGCAAACCTTTTGGTAAAAGATAATGTGTGAAAGTATCGCTTGAGAAATCAATACGACCTGTATGTATTCTACCACAACTATTAATAAAATACAATTATATTTCTAAAGTTTTTGAAAGGATGAAAAAGGTCGATAAAATACAAAAATGTTAGACGAAAACAAACAGATCGATACAACTTAACGGGCAATTTGTTGTGCGCAGTGTAGCATCAAGAACCGAAAAGAATTGAAGAGTTTTTAGCTATATCTGCATTTTGTTCCGCTTGACGCCAAAACGGATAGTCGTCCCCTTGGTATATACTATCAGCGTTCAAAAAAAGCACCCTACCGGTAGCAAAATCAAAAAGTTTGATTGTGCGTTGCTGGGATAGAGTGCAAAGTGACATAAACGCTATTCTTGTTCGTCGTCCGTTTGGTTGTCGACAATGGGATTGTAAAAGGCAGTAAGAACCTTTTCGATACGGTCGAAAATTTGTTCCTTGCCACGCTTTTCCAACGCGGAAACGGGGATTACGTTGTCGGCGCCAACCTTTAGAAAATTTGCGATTGCGCGACATCTGTTTTTGACTTGGCTTTTGGAAATTTTGTCCGCTTTGGTGGCGACGATTGTGTAGGGAACGTTGTTTTTGAAAAGATAGTTGTACATGGTGACGTCGTCGCGAGTAGGATCGTGGCGGATATCTACCAAGAAAAACACGTGCATAAGGTTTTGCTCCTTGGCGAGATATTTTTCCAACAAATCCGCCCATTTTAGCTTTTCGGCGTCGGACACTTTTGCAAAGCCGTAGCCGGGCAAGTCGGCAAGCAAAAATTCCTGCTCGGTGTTTTCGTTTATCAAAAAGTAGTTGATAAGACGTGTGCGACCGGGAAGTTTAGACGTGCGCGCCAGCTTGGAATCGTTGACGAGAAAGTTGATAAAACTGGATTTGCCAACGTTGGATTTACCCGCCACTGCTATTTGAGGAAGGTCGCTAACGATACAATCTTTGTACTGTGCAACGCCCTTGACGTAACTTGATTTTTTTATTTGAAACATAAAACCTCTTTATTGAATGCCTGTAGTACCGTTTTGCAAAAATCTACAACAGTGAAAAATTTGAGCAAAAACGGCTAAAATTGGTCAATTTTTAGATACTATGTTTGTAATAGTACTCTCGATTTGCCGTATTTCTGTAATTGTTGGGTTGCTTTTAGTCCTGTTTTAGCTGAGTTATTGCATCTTGGCGATTTTCCGCATAGATGATCGCATTGCCTGCAACCAGCACGTCGGCGCCCGCTTGCACCACTTTGCCACAGTTGGAAAGGTTTATTCCACCGTCCACTTCGATAAGCACGTCGGGGAACAATTCTCGCGCTTTGGCAATCTTTTGAAGACTTGATGGAATAAAAGCTTGACCGCCAAACCCCGGTTCGACAGACATGATAAGTAGCACGTCAAACATACCCTTGAATGGCAAAAGATTTTCGATACCGGTGTTAGGTTTGATGGAAAGACCAACCTTTTTGCCACATTTTTTAATAAGCTGGATTGTACCCAAAACGTCCTTGGTTGCTTCCACGTGGAATGTGATTATGTCCGCACCTGCCTTTGCAAATTGTTCTACGTAGCGTTTAGGTTCGGTGATCATCAAATGCACGTCTAACGGCAAAACAACACATTTGCGGATGCTGGACACGATAGGCATACCAAAAGTCATATTGGGAACGAACACACCGTCCATAACGTCGCAATGGATCCAATCGGCACCGCTTTTTTGCAAGGATTTGCACTCCTGCTCGAGGCGGGCAAAGTCGGCGGAAAGTATTGACGGACTAACAAAAACTTTTTTCATATTTCCTCTTTTTGTACGACGTACACATTTTGTTTTGATTGATTTTG
>CAZDLE010000004.1:17101-32655 GCA_964506035.1 uncultured Oscillospiraceae bacterium
ACCTTCGCTAACGGCTTTTTTAACTGCACAATCCGGCTCTACCGTGTGAGTGCATGACGTAAATTTGCAATCGTGAGAAATGGTTACAAAGTCGTCGAGATACAGTCGCAACTCGTCGGAGCGAATACCGTTTAGGTCGCATAGGGAAAATCCGCAGGTATCAACGACGTAGCCGTCGAACACTTTGTGCAAACTGGAGTGGCGCGTTGTGTGCGTTCCGCGCCCTGTTTTGGCAGAAAGTCCACCAATTTGACCGTTTAAGTCGGGCAACAAGGCATTCAAAATGGACGTTTTGCCCACTGCCGATTGCCCCGCAAAGCACACCACTTTGCCGTCGATATATTCCTTAAGTTGCAAAACGCTTTCGTCCAGCGCAGATATTGCCAAAATGGGTGCGATTTTGCTGTAGTTATCTTGCACAAGTTGCAATGCGTTGTTTGGCAAATCACATTTGTTTACCAAAATAACCGGTTGGATTTGCTCTTGAAAACAGTTGATAAGCACTTTGTCGGCAAGGAACAAATCGGGTGTCGGTTGGCTTGCCAAAGTAAGAAAACAAACGTCCACGTTGGCAATTTCCGGACGGTGTAAACGGTTTTTGCGTGGCAAGATTTGCGTTATAACACCTTTGCCTTTGTGAAGATCTTCAAATTGAACTTTGTCGCCTACAAGCACGTCGTTATCGTTAAAACGAAATTTTTTTGGAGAAAAGCAAGTGTATTTTTTGCCAATGGACGTGACGGTAAACACACCGCCAACAGCTTTGACTACAATGCCGGATAGAATATTTTTCATTGTTTGTTCTCCAAATAGCGACGGCGTAGTTGACCGCAAGCGCCTTCGATATCCTGCCCCATGGTTCTACGACGAGTTGCAGAAATGCCAAGTTTTTCCAAATGTTGCAAAAACTTTTTAAGGGTGGATTCGCTTGTGCCTTTTAGTCCGGTTTCCTTTACGGGATTTAGCGCGATAACGTTTACGTGAACGGAAATTCCACGAAGCAATGAGGCAAGTTTTAATGCATGAGCATAGCTATCGTTTTGACCGTCTATAAGGGTATATTCCACAATAACACGTCTGCCTGTTTTTTCAAAGTAGTATTTGCAGGCGTTTACCGCTTCTTCCACCGAGTAGGCGTTTGTGATGGGCATAATTTGTTTGCGTTGGTCGTCGAAAGCATTATGTAAACTGAGCGTTAGGTTGAGAGAAAAATCCATTTCGGCAAGTTCTTTCATTCTTGGAACGACTCCGCAAGTGGAAAGGGATATGTTACGAGAGGAAATATTGATGCCCTGCTCGCTTGTTACAAGGTGCAAAAATTTGATAACGTTATCAAAGTTATCTAACGGTTCGCCGCTGCCCATAAGCACGATATTGGTAACGTAGCGATTTTGCCCGTCACCTAACGCATTTACCGACAAAACCTGTCCTAAAATTTCGCCAGCGGAAAGGTTACGGACCAAACCGCCCAAAGTGCTTGCGCAAAATTTGCATCCCATGCGACATCCAACCTGACTGGAAACGCACAAGGTGTTGCCGTATTTGTACTTCATCAGCACGCCTTCGATGACGTTGCCGTCGTACAGCTCGAACAAAAATTTTTGCGTACCATCTATTTTTGAAGTTAGCGTTTGTACGATTTTTGCCGATACTGCAACGCAGTTTTGCTTTAGTTGTTCGCGCAAGGCTTTAGATACGTTTGTCATACCATCAAAATCTACCGATTTGTTTAGCCAGCCGAAAATTTGCTTGGCAACGAAAGGCTTAACGTTGTAGTTAGCCGTTAGATAGTCGGTAAGTTCTTGGAGATTGTAGTCTTGCAAAAGTATCATTTGTTATTCCTTGCGTTGTAGTACCGCCACAAAAAAGCCTTGTAGATTATCTTTGTGGGGTAAAAATTGATAGGTCGAAAGTCCGTTTGCAGATGGGCATTGTGGCAAAACAATTTCGCCAAGTGCAAAATTAGGATTGTTTTTTAGAAATTTGCGTACGTTTTGCCCGTTTTCGTTATCGAAAATGGTACAAGTTGAGTAGATAAGTCGTCCACCCACCTTTACGTATTGCGAGCAGTTTTGCAAAATGTCCTGTTGCAATTTCATCAAATTGGAGATATCTATACTTTCACGGAAAAGTTTGATATCGGGGCGGTTGTTCAGCACGCCGAAACCACTGCAAGGCACGTCGCAAAGCACAGTGTCAAAAGCATCCTTAAAGGGCGCATAAAACTGCGTCATATCTTGCACGTGGGTGGTTACATCCACCGTCATACGGCTTGCATACGCATTGATAAGTTGTACGCGATGTGGATGAACGTCGCAGGCGGTAACGTTAGAGTTGGGACAAAGTTGTTTTACGTACACCGCTTTGCCACCCGGGGCGGAACAACAATCGAGAAAATCACCTTTGCAACCGTTTGCACAAATACGCGCAATTGCCATAGAAGATAAACTTTGAACGGTAAAGTTTTTGTCCGATACAGGCATTTTGCCCGTTACGTAGAACGCATCGTCAAAAATAGTCTGTTCAACTTGCAGATTGTACGTTTGCGCGACTTTTTGTTGATCGAAACCATCTACAAAACGTGCCGTCGTGCGATTTTCCGTAGGAGTGGAAACAATTTGCAATGCCGTTTGTTTGCCGTAGTCCTTTACGAGTTTTTTTAGTGCCCAAAGCGGATAGGAATATCGTACCGAGTAGTTTTCTAATTCGTCAGTGGGATAGTCGTCAAAATCCTTTACCGTTTTGGCAATACTTTTGAGAGTTGCGTTGACAAATCCAACAATGCGTTTATCTTCGCTAAGTTTGGAAAGCTCGGCAACGTCGTTTACAACGGCGTACTGTGGAATGGACAGCTCCATAAGGCAATAAGTGCCTATTTTTAGAAACAACAAGGTGTCGCCTTTGGGCATCTTTTTGACGTATTTGGAAATTACATAGTCCAATTTGACGTCGTTATCTAACACGCCGTAGACGATTTTTGTGATAAGAGCCTTGTCCTGCGCTTTGCAAAAATTCAACGCTTTGTTTAGTGCGATGGAAGAAAAAGCGCGCTCTTGATACACCTGTTGAAGAGTTGTGAAACTTTTTAGAAACGCGTTGTTCATCACTCACCCAAAATTTCGCCAACGGTAAATTTTTTACCGCACAAAAATGCGCTTATATCCATTTGTTTGGAATTTTCTGCCTGCAAACGAGTGATATACACCGCCTTGCCGTCGCCACACGTAACTGCAACGGATTTTTTGGTGCATTGCACTACTTGACCGGGAACGCCTTCGAATTGCTCGTCACAGGGGCGCAAAGCGTGGATTTTTAGACGTTTTCCGCACCAAGTTGTCCAAGCAACCGGGCTGGGATTTAGCGCGCGAACGAGGTTGATAATATCCGTACTGTTTTTGTGCCAGTCGATTTGTTCCATTTCCGCAGTGATTTTGCCGGAAAAGGTTACCAAATTTTCGTCTTGTGGGGTAAATGTCGCCTTTCCACTTTCGATAAGATCCAACGCTTCGATAATTGCTTCAGCGCCCAAGTGGGAAATACGTTCGAACAGTTCGCCGTTGGTTTCGTAAGGCAAAACGTCAAGAGATTTTTTAACAATCATATCGCCGGCATCTACCTTGCGCACCGTTTGCAAAATGGTAACGCCCGTTGTTTTGTAGCCCAAAAGTACGGCGTATTGTATGGGTGCCGCACCACGCAAATCGGGCAACAACGAGCCGTGAATATTGATTATTCCGTGGGGTGCAATGTCGATAATTTCTTGCGACAAAATTTGTCCGTAAGCTGCCGTAACCATGATGTCTGGGGCAAGGTTATTTAGCGTTTCCACCCCGTCACGGGAGATTTTTTCGAATTGATAAAGTGGAATATTGTGTGCAAGAGCAAATTTTTTGACAGCGCAAAACTCCGTTTTACCACGCGCACCCGCCTTGTCCGGTTGGCAAACGCAAGCAACAACGTCGTGTTTTTGCACTATTTTTTCCAATGCAGGCACGCCGAAATCGGGAGTACCCAAAAATACAATTTTCATTTTAGCCTCGATCAATAATCTTTTTTATCATTTTGTCGCAAAACAAAATTCCGTCCAAATGGTCCATTTCGTGCAAAAATACACGTGCAAAGTAGCCTTCGGCGTGGAAAGTTTGTTTGTTGCCGTGTCTATCAAAATATTCGATATCAATAACTTGTGGACGAGAAACAGTTCCGCGGAAACCTTCCACCGACAAGCATCCTTCTTCGTCGACACAGCGACCTTTTGACTTGACGAGTTTGGGGTTGACAAGCTCGAAGCATTGATCTTCCCACTCGACAATGCACACGCGTTTTAGAATACCCACTTGCGGAGCGGCAAGTCCAAGACCGCCTACGTGATGCAAAGTTTGCCAC
Source organism: uncultured Oscillospiraceae bacterium (assembly GCA_964506035.1). GTDB lineage: Bacteria > Bacillota > Clostridia > Christensenellales > CAG-314 > Fimimonas. The sequence goes on from CAZDLE010000004.1 coordinate 21,488, forward strand.
ATATCGTCGATAAGTTGATGTAGTTTGTCGTCAAATTTGTCCACGGGACGACACACCTTTTTTAGCAATGGATCGCCCAGTTTTACAATGTTTCGTAGAGCCATTTGTTTATACCTCAAGAAAGATTTTGCGGATTGCGTTCCACAAAAATATGTACTGAATTTTTAGTTTTTTGATCGCAAATTGCGTATATTTGCGGCAGCAAGCCGGAAAGTTGCAACTTGTCTAACTTTAGCAAAATTTGAAAACGGAATTTCTTTTCTGCACGTTTTAGCGGACAGCGCATTTTGTCCATATACAAAAATGCCGTTGGATTTTGTTCCTTTAGATTGCAAAGTTCCGCATACTGCGCTGTAAGTTGGTCGATACAGTCCTTTTCCTTTTCGCCTTGGTACAAAATACGTACAATTTCCGAAAAAGGAGGAAAGGAAGATGCTTCGCGCAGATTGATTTCGTGTTTGTAAAAGCCGATATAGTCCTGCTTGGCGGCAAATTGCAAGCAATAGTGAGTTGGCGTGTAGGTTTGCAACACTACCGTGCCTTGCTCCTTATCACGTCCACTGCGCCCTGCAACCTGTGTTATCAGTTGGAAGGTACGTTCGCAAGCAAGGTAGTCGTCGTGATACAAACTTTGGTCACCATCTAAAACGCCCACCAAAGTGACTTTGGGGAAGTCGTGACCTTTGGCAATCATTTGCGTACCTACCAAAATTTGCGCATCACCTCTGCCAAATGCTTCCAAAATTTTGCCGTGGCTTTCCTTGTTTTGAGTTGTATCGGCATCCATGCGCAGTACCTTTACGTCGGGAAAAAGTTCGTGCAGTTGTTCCACAATTTGTTGAGTTCCTATTTTGCCCATGCGGAAACTTTTTTGTTTGCACTGGGGACAGGTGTCCAAAATGTAGTAACGTTTGCCACAGTAGTGACATTTTAGCATGTTATCTTCCCTATGCACCGTCAAACTTACGTCGCAATCGGTACATTTTGCAACGTAGCCACACTTGGTACACATCATAAAGGAAGAATATCCACGTCGGTTTAGAAACAGCATTGCTTGGTTGCCCTTTTGCAAGGTTTCGGCAAGGCGTTGTTTTAGCACGTTGGAAAAGATTTCTTTGTTACCCATGCGACGTTCCATTGCCATATCGACGATTTCTACCGTGGGTAACGGGCGTTTGTTGATGCGTTCAGGCATGGAAATTAGTTGCAAATCGCCCCTCTTTGCATGATAAAAACTTGCAAGGCTGGGGGTTGCACTACCCAATACCAGCAATGCACCGTTTTGTTTAGCACGTTCCGTTGCAACTTCAATTGTGTTGTAGCGTGGATTGAAATCGGAAATGTAACTACCGTCGTGTTCTTCGTCGATAATTATTGCGCCGACGTTATCCAGCGGAGCAAACACAGCACTGCGCGCGCCTATGGCAATTTGTGCTTCGCCGTTTTTTAGACGTAGCCACTCGTCAAACCGTTCGCCGACGGAAAGACCACTATGCAACAACGCGACGTTATCGCCAAAACGACTGCGCAACTGACGTAGCATGTTGGGCGTTAAGGAAATTTCCGGCACAAGCATGATGCAAGACTTGCCTTCGGCAACCAACTTTTCGATTATTGTAAGATACACTTCCGTTTTGCCACTGCCTGTAACGCCATGCAACAGATACTTGCCCTGACGGTTGGCAAGGATGGTATCTACGGCATTTTGTTGGGCGGGCACAAGGTTGTGTTTTGCCCGTTCCGTTTGAGCGATACCTTTGTAGGGAGTGCGTTTTACCGTGATTTCGTGCACCTGCACAAATCCCTTTTCCACAAGGGATTTTAGCGCGCCGTTACCAAAGTCGTTGTTCAATTTTTCGCATAACGTAGCGCCGTTTTTGTGCAAAAAAGTCACCAAATCCCTTTGTTTGACAGCATTGGGTTTTAGTGACGAAAGCACTTCGTCCAAGTTGGAATTAGTAAGAACAGCTTGTTTTTTGACAAGTTCTTTAACGCGATTTCCACGCATTTCCGCAGGAATAAACAGGCGCAAAACGTCCACCCATTTTAGGTGGTATTCCTTGCGCATAAAAGCTCCCAAATTTAGCAATTCTTGGGAAATAACGGGAAAAGAGTCCAACGGACGAATTATAGATTTTAGTTTTTCCGGTGGGCAATCGGTTGTTAGTTTTTCTTCCACAATGTAGCCTTCCGTTTGTCTGTTGGCAAAATTGACCAGCACCCTCGATCCGACGGTGTAGCCTTGACCTTCGTAGTCGAAAATTCTATCAACTTCGCTTGCGGAAATATCTACAATTACAGAATAAATCATTTACCTATTGCCTTGTTAAGAATTATGTTAGCAACTTCCGTTTTGGAAAGCTTGGGGTAATCAACGTGACCGTCCGCCGTTACAAGGGTAACAACGTTAGTATCACTTCCAAAAACGTCGTTGTTTTTTACGTCGTTAAGCACGCACAAATTTGCGTGTTTTTTGATAAGTTTTGCTGTTGCGTTTGCAAGACAGTTGTCCGTTTCGGCGGAAAATACGCACAAAAACTTATCACCCTTGATTTCGCCAACCTTTTGGGCAATATCGGGGTTTTTAACAAATTTGATTGTGAGGTTTTCCGTTTTGATTTTACTTTGAGAAAAGTTTTCCGGACGATAGTCGCAAGGCGCACCAGCCATGATGATTATATCGTGTTCGGCAACACGTGATATCGTTTCGTCGTACATATTTTGCGTTGTAACAACGTTAACAATAGTTGCACGACTATCAATCGTTACGCTGTGTTTGCCCAAAATAACGGTAACTTGAGCGCCACGGTTTAGTGCTTGCTCTACAATTGCCGAACCCATTTTTCCGCTGGAAAAGTTTGTGACGTAGCGTGCATCGTCCAATTTTTCCATTGTGGCACCGCACGTTACAAGCACCTTTTTGCCTTCCAAATCTTGCACGGGGCAAAGCAGTTTTGTGCAGTAGTCCACAATTTCTTCCGGCTCTGCCATGCGACCGTCGCCAACGTCGCCACATGCCAAAAAACCGCTACCGGCATTTACAACGTGTACTCCACGTTGTTTAAGTATCTCCAAATTAGCGTTGAAAGACTCGCTTTTGTACATGTTGGTGTTCATTGCGGGGCAAACAACCACCGGGGCTTTTGTTGCCATAAGCGTTGTGGAAAGCATGTCGTCGGCAATACCAAGGGCGTATTTTCCCACGATATTTGCCGTTGCTGGGCATACCAAAAACAAATCGGCTTTTTTTGCAAGGGAAATATGTTCCACTTCCCAGTGATCTGCTCTGCGGAACATGTCGCAAACAACGGGACGATTGGAAAGTGTTTCAAACGTTAGCGGTGATACGAATTCCGTTGCGTGTTCCGTCATGATAACGTCGACGTTAGCACCCAACTTTTTGAAAGAACGCACCACTTGGCACACTTTGTAAACAGCGATACCACCCGTTATGCCTATTACGATGTTTTTACCGTTTAGTTTCATTAGTTTTTAAGTTCCGTTTCGCCATCAAAAAATTCGTTAGCGGCAGTTGTGATTGCCTTGAAGTTTTGTGGATTATCGAGATTGTTGTTGAGTTGTTTTGCACGTTTTGCGATAACACAGCAAAGTGTGTATTTGTCGCCGGCTTTTTGTGTCAATTTGTCGATAGCAGGTTTGTTTACCATGATGATTTATCTCCTTTCTTTCAAGATTGCAATAATTTCGTTAACGGCACGATCTACGTCGTCATTCATTATGCAGTAGTCGTACTTGTGACGTTGAGCAAGCTCCAACTTGTTGCGTGCCATGCGGATTTGGATTTTTTCTTCCGATTCCGTTCCGCGTTTTTTAAGACGTTCGTAGATGGCTTCTTCGCTGGGTGCTTCGATAAAGAACAAAATACTATCGGGGTAGTTTTGTTTTACTTGCAATGCACCGTTTACTTCAATTTCCAAAATAACGTCCTTGCCAAAGTTGAGCATGTCCAAAACAAATTTTTTGGGCGTGCCGTAGTAGTTTTCGAAGTGTTGATCGTACTCTAACAATTCGTTGTTGCGTACCATTTCCAAAAATGTTTCGGTAGACACGAAAAAGTAACTGCGGTTTTTGCGTTCGTTTGGTCTGGGAGCGCGAGTGGTTGCCGAACGTGAAATGATCAAATCGGGCATTTGACGAAGAAGTTCTGCGCAGATTGTTCCCTTGCCTGCACCACTTGGACCGGAAATAATGATAAGTTTACCTTGTTTGTTTTGTTCCATAGTATTTTTCCTCTCGTATGTAAATTTACTCTAAATTTTGTACCTGTTCGCGAATTTTTTCAATTTCGTTTTTCATTGCCAAAGCAACGTTTGTAAGCTCCAAATAACTGGATTTGCTACAAATTGTGTTGGTTTCGCGGTTGAATTCCTGTATCAAGAAATCGAGTTTGCGTCCAACGGGTTCTTCCAACGACAAAATTTCGCGCGCGTGGGCAATGTGACTGGTAAGACGGGTGATTTCTTCGTCGATACAGGATTTGTCCACAAAGAAGCAAACTTCGTTGGCGAGTTTGTTTTGATCCACATCGACGCTTTGCAACGCTTCCTGCACGCGAGCAGTAAGTTTTTCGCGATATTGCAATGCAACTTGCGGGGCGTATTGCTTTACCTGTTGCAGTAAGCTTTCCACGGTGGAAATTTTTGCCAAAAGGTCGTTGCGCAACTTGTTGCCTTCCACTTCGCGCATGGCGTTTAGGTTTGCTACCGCCATATCTACTGCTTGAGCAAGCATTTTGCGAATGGTATCTTGATCGTCGTCCGCCTGTTCGATAGACAAAACTTCCGGGCTTTTGATAAGGGAATTGATGGAAAAATCGTTGCGTAATTGCGGATAAGTTTCGGCAAGTTTTGCAACGCCGTCCACATAGCCCTGAGCAAGTGCCATATCAATTTTTACGATCTTGCTTGTGTCGCCATCGAACTTGTAGTTGATAAACACGTCGATATGTCCGCGGGAAAGCCCATTGGAAAGTCCGTTGCGGATAATATCTTCGTGCGCGATAAATGCGCGGGGAATTTTTGTGGAAATATCCAAAAAACGGTGGTTTACACTTTTTAATTCTACGGTAAGCTCTCTGCCGTCCATTGCGACAACGGCTTTGCCGTAACCTGTCATACTTTTCATAATTGCTCCGTTTGGGTAAAAAATTTAGGGAGTTTGTTGTGAATTTTACGCTTGCTACCAAATCGTTATGGTTTTGTGGGGGTGATAGACACAAAACGTCGTTTTGCAGACGCACGAAACCTGTGCAACCTTGGATTTTGCCACAAGTGGGATAGCCAATATTTCAACAATTGATAATTATAGCACTTTTTGCAACAAATATCAACAAAAATGATATTTTACACGCAGATTTTACTTACGATTGCAAAAGTTGTTGGAATGTTTGCTCGTCGATAATTTCAATGCCCAACGATTGCGCTTTTGTAAGCTTGCTACCGGCATCTTCGCCCGCAACAACAAGGTTGACCGATTTGGACACGGACGATGCAATTTCGCCACCGTTTTGCTCAATCAGTTTTTGTGCTTGACTGCGTGTGTAGTTGGTTAAACTGCCTGTTAGCACTACTTTTTTACCAACAAACGCACCGCGTTTTTCCTCCATTTGATAGGTAGGATCGATACCGATATCTTTCAAGCGCGAAATAATTTCGACGTTTTCGCTTTCGGCAAAATATTGCACGATACCTTCGGCAATAACGTCGCCAATGCCGTCGATTTGCGCAAGTTGATCGGCTGTTGCGTGGGAAAGGGCATCTACACTGCCGTATCGCACTGCCAAATCCTTGGCGGTTACACTGCCGACGTTGTCTAATCCCAAAGCAAAAATATATTGCGCAAGTTTTACTTGTTTGCTGTTTTGAATGGCGTTTAGGACGTTTTGAATCTTTTTATCTTTGAAACCATCCAACTGTGCAAGTTGTTCAGCCGTTAGCGAGTACAAATCTGCAACGCAGGTAACTCCTAAACTGTCCACCAAGGCACCGACGGTTTTTTCGCTTATGCCGTCGATATCGCAGGCGTTTTTAGAGCAATAGTGAGTTATGCGTGCAACGATTTGCGGACGACAGTTGATTGCATTTGTGCAGAAAAGGTTTGCGCCGACTTCCTGCAAAATACTTCCACAAGCAGGGCAAATGGCGGGTTTTGCGATTTCTTCTCCACCATCTTCCGCCGAGCCGATAACCTCCGGAATGACGTCGTTACTACGACGAATAAACACCAAAGCACCTTTGTGCAGTTGTTTGCGTGTTATATCTCCAAAGTTGTTTAGAGTGGCACGTTTGATTGTGGCACCGCAAAGCTCAACGGGCTCCAACAAGCCGATAGGCGTAAGTTTGCCCGTTCTGCCCACCTGCCAATCCACGTCTAACAAGGTGGTTGTGACCTGTTCGGCATCGAATTTGTAGGCAACCGCCCATTTGGGGAATTTGTCGGTGTAGCCTAGTTCTTCACGAAGGGCAAAATCGTTTACTTTGATTACCACTCCGTCAATCAAAAAGTCCAACGAACTGCGCATTTGACCGATTTTTTCGATAACGGTACGGATTTCGTCAAAGGTGCGAGCTTTTTCGAAAACGTAGTTGGTAAGCATACCGCAAGATTTCAAAAAGTCTACAAGTTCCGTTTGACTGGAACAGTCCAAGCCTTCGTTGTAGCCTGCAGAATAGAACACAACGTCCAAATTTCTTTCGGCAGTGACTTTGGGATTTAGGTTTCTTATGGCACCTGCCGCAGCATTGCGAGCGTTTTTTAAGGTGTCGTTGGGGTGTTTTTGGTTGTGTTTGACAAGTTGAGAAAGCTTCATTATGCCTTCGCCTTGCAGTTCGCAAACGCCTTTGAAAGGTATCGTTAGCGGAACTGTACGTATCGTTTTGACCTGTCCGGTGACGTCTTCGCCCACGATTCCGTTGCCACGTGTGGATGCGCCCACAAGCACGCCGTTTTCGTAGGAAGCGTTGATGGTTAGTCCGTCGTACTTAAGCTCGACGGTAAACTCGACCTGGCCCAGTTCCTTTTGCACCTTGGCAACCCATTCGTGCAGTTCGCCAAAACTTTGCACCTTGTCCAAACTGTACAAACGTTTGCGATGGGTGTGCTGAACAAAGTTCTTGAGCGTTTCGCCACCTACACGATGAGTGGGACTGTCCGGCAAGACAACGCCCGTTTGCTTTTCCAACAGCACAAGCTGATCGTAAAGAGCATCGTAGGTGGTATCGGGGACGCTTGGATTGTCCAAAACGTAGTACTCGTGAGCCCACTTGTTTAGTTGATTTACCATTTGTTGCATTGTCATTACGGTTTTCTCCGATTGGTAGCAGTTTTGTTGGCTATTGTGCCATTTTGTGTTGAAAACGTTTACACCTTTTGCAATAACGTGATTTTTGTATTAAAGGTGACTTTTTGCATAGTACTGCACTGTTGAAAAGATTTGCAACGTTATTTTTCCACTATTTTTAACGGTGCAAAACGTATATTTAGCGATTTTTTGCCAACCGACTCAAAAATGACGTCGACGATATCTCCTGCCAAACGCAAAATCATGCCTTTGCCAAAGGTGGCGTGCTCCACCATTTGTCCTACTTTGAACTGTTTGATTTGCGTAGTTGTTTTTCCTATATTTACAGGCTTTTGAGTAGGTTGCAAATTTAGTTTGTCCAAATAACTGTCGTCGGAAAGTTGTCTTTCGGTGGACGGTGGTCGAACGGGAGTTAGCATTTTGTTGACTTCCGAGTAGTATCGACTTGCCAACGAATCCTTACGTTGACCGTACATAAAACGCGAGCTTGCACGTGTTAGATACAAACGTTCTTCCGCACGAGTAACGGCAACGTACATCAAACGACGTTCTTCCTGCATGGCAAAGGGAGAATAGGTTGCGCGTGACGTTGGAAAAATGCCGTTTTCCAGCCCTACTACAAACACCGTTTTGTATTCCAAACCTTTTACTGCATGGATGGTTGCGATGGTAACGTAGTCGCCGTTGTTGGAATCGTCGATATCCGATGCAAGGCTTACTGATTGCAAATAGTCCGCCAAATTGGCACCGGGATCGCCGTTTTGAAAGTCTATTACCGACTGCTCGAACTGGTCGATATTTAGTGCACGATCTTCTTCGTCCATATCGTTGTACACCTTGCGCACGTCCAACACGTCCAACAAAACGTGCACAAACTTAGCAACGGTTGTGGTTTTTGCAAGTTGAATCATTTCGTCAATCAACTTGTAAAAATCCAACAGTTTAGCTCGGATGCTTTTGCCCAAACTTTCCAAATTGCGTTCGTCGGAAATAACGTCCACAATGCTCATGCCGTAGTCGGCGGACAAAGCGGAAAGTTTTGCCAAAGTACTATCGCCTATGCCACGTTTTACGGGAACGTTTACCGCACGATAGAATGCTTCGGAATCAGCAGGGTTGTTTACAAGTCGCATGTAGGCAAGTACGTCTCTAATTTCCTTGCGCTCGAAAAACTTGAAACCACCAAACACTTTGTAGGGAATGCGATTGCGCATAAACTCCTGCTCGAAAGCGCGAGAAAGAGCATTGATACGCATCAAAATAGCAAAATCGCGGTAACGGTAGTTGCCCAGATAACACAAATTTTTGATTTGTTCGCAAACGTAGTACGCTTCGATACGTTCGTCGTTGGCGGAATACATTTGCGGCTTTACGCCCTGTTGATTGTCGGTAAAAAGTACCTTTTCGTAGCGGTTGGGATTTACTGCAATAATCTCGTTGGCAACGTTAAGTATCGCCTTGGTGGAACGGTAGTTTTGCTCCAATTTGAAAACTCTGCAACCGACAAAATCCTGTTCGAACTTTTTGAAGTTCATAGGGTCAGCACCACGCCAACTGTAAATGGATTGGTCGTCGTCGCCCACTACAAAGATATTGCCGTGAGTGGACGCCAACATCTTGAAAATTTGATATTGCACTTTGTTGACGTCTTGAAACTCGTCAATCAAAATAAATTGGTATCGTAGTTGATACTTTTGCAATATTTGGGGATTGGTGGCAAAAATCTTGTGCACGTAGTACAAAAGGTCGTCAAAATCCAGTGCGTTGTTTTCCGTCATGCGACGATTGTACTCTTGGATGATATTTACCAGCGTTTCGGTATTGTCCGTTTGGGTTGCTTTGGAAAGATTTTCCAACTCGGCAATTAGATACTCGTCCTTTTCGCTTTGTGCAAGCAAATCGCTTTCCACAAGGTCGGGAGCGTTGTTTTTGATGTTGGATATACAGTCGCCAAAACTATCTGCCATTTTGGCATCACCATCGTTCAACGCTTGTTTGACGATTTTTTTGAGAATTGAGTGTTTTTCCTCTTCGGTGTAGATGGAAAAGTTAGAATTGCGATCCAGCTCCTGCGATTCGCGACGCAAAACGCTTGCGCAAAAGGAGTGGATTGTGGAAATATGCATAAATTGTGCATCACAATCAAAGTCCAACAGACGGTTTTTCATTTCGTTTGCCGCTTTGTTGGTAAAGGTGATTGCAAGCACGTTGGAAGGGCTAACTCCGCACTGTTTTACAAGATACATAATGCGGTTTGTTAGCACTCTCGTTTTGCCGGAGCCTGCGCCGGCAAGGACCAAAGTGGGACCAAGCGGAGCGGTTACGGCATCAAGTTGTTGTTTGTTTAGGTTTTGAAGATTCATATTTTACGTTGTTTGTACTACCCAAAATAGTAGTTAGCATTGTTTTTGTTGGATGATTGGGCAAATAAGTCAATTGCCAACGGCAATACGATTTGTCTATCAAAAGCACGTCTTATTTGTTAAGTTTTGCAGTGCAAATCGGCGGAAGACAGTTACGTTTGCTATCAAAACTGCCGTTTACAAAACTACTTTTTTGTTTTGGGTTTTGCACGATGGGTTAGCGTTGCTTTGGACATATCCACATCCAAACCTTTGCCGTGTTTGGCAATAAACTTGCGTTGAGCGGCAAATCCAAAACGTCCAAGTTGTCTACCACAATGATAGTAGTCGCCGTGTTGGTAGTTTACAAGGTGTGCCAAGGCAAAATCAATTTTTCCGTTTTCGTCCACGATACTTTCGTCGGCATGCACGGCAACAACGTCGGCAAGGAACATATCGTGGGAGCCAAGTGAAATAACGTCGAACACTTTGCACTCCAAATTGACGGGGCTTTCGGCAATCATAGGAGCAGATACGACGCTTGCTTGTTGCTTGGTAAGTTTCATTTCGGCAAATTTGTCGATATCACGTCCACTGCGAATACCACAATAGTCGCACGCGGGAAGCAGTTTTTCGCTTGTAAGGTTAATTACGTACTCGCCACTTTCCTTGATGACGTGGTGAGAAAATCTGTCCGGACGTACGGAAATATACACACGTGTTGGTTGTGAACATACGATACCCACCCATGCGACGGTGATAATGTTGGAGTTTTGCATATCTCCGCAAGACACCATAACGGCAGGTAACGGGGCAAGCATTGTTGACGGTTTGAATTGAAGTTTAGCCATATCTACCTATTTGCAAAATTTGTTAGTTTTGTTGATAATTACACAAAAGTTGTTGTTTTGGTTGCAAACTGCACTTGCCAAGGGTATTTTCGATGATTATTGCGGAAATTTGGTCGACGGAAGCGGTAGGCATAAGCAGTAACAGCTTTACCTTGTCTTCCCAAACGACGTCCTTTTCTACCACTTTGCCAGCAAGCACTTTGCGAAGCCCCTTTAGCAACGGGTATTCCACTACCACTTCGGCAAGGGTACAATCGGTCATGTTGACTTTTGTTGCCGATTTTAGCGCTTCGGCGCAACTACCGGAATATGCACGAACAAGTCCGCCTGCGCCCAGTTTGATACCACCAAAATAGCGCGTTACCACCACACAGACGTGATCTATTTTGCTATTTTTGATACACTCGTATATGGGCATACCGGCGGTGCCTTGCGGTTCGCCGTCGTCGGAAAACTTTGCCTTGTCGCCTATTATATAGGCATAGCAGTTGTGCGTCGCATCAAAATACTTTTTGCGTTTGGATGCAATAAACTCCGTTGCTTGCTCTACGCTATCAACATTGATAGCCATTGCAATAAAACGGGATTTTTCAATTACAATTTCGACGGTGTTTTCGCCTTGGATTGTTGTGTACTCTTTCATTACTTGATAAC
>CAZDLE010000004.1:32755-46517 GCA_964506035.1 uncultured Oscillospiraceae bacterium
ACGTCTTGAGTAAAGGATGCGCGCACTTGTTTGAGCACTTCGTCGGCGATTTCCTTACCGTGAACGATTGCGGTAACTTCGTAAGCAAGGCGTTCCTTTGCCTTGTTCATACGTTCGTCGTTGTGCGCAGTCAATTCGTCAATTTCGGCTACGTCCATAAACGTGAGCAGTTTCATGCACATTGCAACGCGATCGTCTTCCACGTTGCGCCAGTACTGGAAGAAATCGTATGGAGATGTTTTGTTAGCGTCAAGCCACACTGCGCCTTTGGCGGTTTTGCCCATTTTTTTACCTTCGGACGTGGTAAGCAAAGTAAAGGTTGCTGCATAGGCAACTTTTTGTTCCTTACGACGCACCAAATCCATACCGGCAATCATGTTGCTCCATTGATCGTCACCGCCCAGTTGCAAAACACAGCCGTATTCACGATTGAGATGCAAAAAGTCGTAAGCTTGCATTAGCATGTAGTTGAACTCAAGGAAGGTAAGTCCCTTTTCCATACGTTGCTTGTAGCACTCGGCAGTGAGCATTTTGTTGACGGAAAAGCAGGTGCCGATTTCACGCAGAAAGTCTACATAGTTGAGATTTAGCAACCAGTCGGCGTTGTTTACGAAAATTGCGTTGTCCACGTCGATAAAACGCGCCATTTGTTTTTTGAAACACTCAACGTTGTGTTGAACCTGTTCGCGAGTGAGCATACTACGCAAATCGGTGCGACCGGTGGGATCGCCAACCATGCCTGTGCCACCACCAATCAAAATGATAGGTTTGTGACCTGCACGTTGCATATGCGCCATTGCCATGAGCGTCAAAAAGTGCCCTACGTGCAAACTGTCCGCAGTTGGATCATAGCCTGTGTAGAAAGTTACGCTTTGCTTGCCCAAAAGCTCGTACAATTCGTCTTCGTAGACGATTTGCTTTAGAAATCCACGCTCTTTGAATACATCTAATACGTTTTTCATGATATTTACTCCAAATGTTATTTTGATTTTTAGTTAGGTGATTGTGTAGCCATTTGCTACAAATTTTTGATATTTCGTCTAACAGCCTACGTTTTGTTTAGCCTGCGTAGGCGTTATATTTCTATCTGTTACAACTGATTTATTACGCTTCGATACTATCGAAAAGTTTTTGAGAGTTGTTTGCCATTACCTTGTAGGCAACAAAGGCAAACAATGCGCTTGCAAGAGTTAACGCGATCCACATCAAAACCGGCAGTATTTGCAACCGCGTTGCTGTATACAATGCGATAAACACCGTTGCGATTATGCCGATAACCAACATAGATACAAAGCCGATAAGTATTGCAATCCAAGAATTTTTGGAATTTTTGAGGCTTTGTTGGAAACTTGACCAGCCAAACTTGGGATCCTTTAGGTCGACGAGGGTTGTGATACACTGCGAGCCGAATCCCACAAGAGTTAGCACTATCATCATGCCTATTGCGTAGTACCAAGCAACATGCATTGCAAATACCGCCACAACGGTGGTAATCAAACTAACCACAACCATAAGTAACGTAGAAAGTATTACCTTGGCAAGCAGTATTTTGTTGAAGGAAATAGGCAACGTTTTTAGCACGTAGAAAGATTTGTTTTCACGCGTGATGGGGTACAAGCCCAAAACGTTTGTGCAACATCCCAGCAATGCAAAATAGGCTACCAAAAGAACAGGTGCAACAAGTTGATATATGGGATCGGTAAAGATTGTTACGCCTTCGCCTATATCGCTGTTCATAGACGTGCCGAACACTATGACGATCAACGGCATAAGTACAATTCCCGCAAAGGATTGAAAACCCAGTTGACTATCACGCAGGGTGCGTTTTAGGTCCGTTGCGATAAGCTGTTTTAGCACGCTTGTGGGTTTAGCGTTGTAGGCAAGCTTTGCTTTTTTACCGCTACCGCCACCGCCTTCGATTTGGTTGGCAAGCATATAGCGATAGAAGGGTTTTGCGATAAGTAGAGTGAGCGCGCCAAGTACGGCAAACTCGCCCAAAGTGAGAGCAAAGTTGACAATCCAACTTGCAAAGGTGGTTGCAACGATGCTACCTGCCAAAACGTAGTTGGTGTGTACATACACCATTTTTGCCGATAGTTGGTCGATTACGCCCTGTATCAATGCAAGCAGTTGTTCGGTGGTAAGTTCGCCACTGGGTGAGGATGCCTCCAAATTGGTTAGGCTTATCATCAAAAACATATATAAACCCATACACAAAACAAAGAACAGCACCGTTACAAGCGTCTTGCCAAGACCATTCTTGCCCACTTTGGAGAGCAACATTGCAAAGGGCATTGCAATGATGGAACCTATCAAAATGGGTAGCAAGGGAATTAGCAACAACGCAGGAACAAGCATCAAATAGTAGCTTGCACCAACGTTTGCGCCCAAACCGTAGGGAATCAACAAAAACAGTATTGTTACCGCAGTTGTGATAACTTCGTTTAGGTAGGCAACGGTGAGCTTTGCGGAGAATATGGTGGACGGTTTTATGGGTAGATACAGCAGTTTGTCGGCATCTTTGGGCATAAAAACGCCGGAAATTAGCGACGGTAAGCCCAAAAACAGTACCAGCGCTTGGCAAAGCAGTATCAGCATTGCAACGATACCTTGGTTTGCGCCGACAAGTTGTCCAAGTGTAAACGTCGTGATTGCAACACCAACAAGCATAGGCGCAAAGCAGATGCCCAGTGCCACAAAAGCGACGATTGTTCCGCCACGTTTTTTCTTGTCGGCGGAAGCTTTTGCTTTGAACTGCTGACTAAACAGCAGTTTTACAAGGGTTATAAACTTTTTCATCAAAGATTATCCCCCGAATTTGTGATTGTTAAAAAGATATCTTCCAACGAGACGGATTGGTCGGCACGGATGTTATCAAGAGTGTCTACCGCAACAAGTTTGCCTTTGTTGATGATGGCAATGCGATCGCACACCTTTTCTACCACGTCGATAACGTGGGAGCTGAAAAATACAGTGTTGCCCTTGTTAGCATGCTCGCGCATAAGCACCTTTAGGTTGTATGCCGATTGAGGGTCAAGTCCCGTTAGCGGTTCGTCCAAAATCCATACCTTCGGCTCGTGGATAAGGGCGGATATTATCATCAACTTTTGCTTCATTCCGTGAGAATAGGAAGAAATAAGGCTGGGCAACGCATCCTTTAGGCCGAACATGGTTGCGTACTTTTCGATACGCTCTTTCAAAGTGGCACTATCTACGCCGTACATTGTGCCAATGAACGTTAGATATTCGATACCTTTTAGCGTTTCGTAGCTTTCGTGGTTGTCGGGCACAAATCCCATTTGCATTTTTGCAGCAATAGGATTGCTTTTGATTTCGTAGCCGTTAACTTGGATTGCGCCTTCGTCGGCAGAAAGAATACCCGTGATCATTTTGATTGTTGTGGATTTGCCTGCGCCGTTGGGACCAAGAAAACCGAATATTTCGCCGTCGTGGATATCCAAAGTGAGGTTATCTACCGCTTTGACGGAAGATTTGCGATAGGTTTTTGATACGTTAGAAATTTTTATCATTGTTTACTCCTTGACTGATGAAAAAGTATAAGTTGCTATTTTTTGTTTTTGGGTTGACGGCAACCTACGTCCTGTCCGTTTCCGGTGGGCGCATAAAACACTTGGTCCTTTACATCATCCGGGAGATATTGTTGCTCTACCCAGCCACCGTAGTTGTGGGGGTATTTGTAGGGAACGTCGTCCAAACCTTGGTCGTCACGCGGGTAGTTTTTGTCCATTAGGTAACTAGGCACGCGAGCCGTTGGGTGGGCTTGGGCGCAGTCGATTGCCGAATACATTGTTTCCACCACCGAGTTGGATTTGGGAGCGTTGCAAATATACAAAATAGCTTCCGTAAGGGGGATTCGACCTTCCGGCAGACCGATATTTTGAAATGCCGTTAGCGCACTGGTTGCAACCACAAGCGCCATGGGATCGGCAAGACCGACGTCTTCGGCAGCGTGTACTACAATTCGACGTGCCAACAACAACGGATCGGTGCCTGCTTCCAAAAGTCGAGCAAACCAAAACATTGCACCGTTGGCATCGCTACCGCGCATGCTTTTGATAAATGCGCTGATCATGTCGTAGTACATACCGGTATCTACGGACAACGCAGGTTTTTGTACCGATTGGCTTGCTACAAGTTTAGTAACGTGAATACTACCGTCGGAATCTACGTCGGTGGTTAGCACGGCAAGTTCCAAAGCGTTGAAAGCGTTACGCAAATCGCCCGCGCAGATATCTGCAAGGTAATCCAAAGCGTCGTCGTCCACGGTTATTTTTTGTTTGGACAAAACCTTGTCCTTGGTTAGGGCAAGTTGCAAGCCCTTTTTGATATCGGCGGTGGTAAGTGGCAAAAACTCGAACACTCTGCAACGGGACACAATCGCTCTTGTCATGGAGACGTAGGGATTTTCCGTTGTGGAACCGATAAAGGTGATAACGCCCTTTTCGATGGCAGGCAACATACAGTCGCTTTGCGCTTTGCTCCAGCGGTGACACTCGTCCAAAAGCAGATAGGTTTTTTGTCCGTAGGCATTAAAACGCTTTTCCGCTTGGTCGATAATCTTTTTGGCATCGGCAACACCGCTACTTACGGCGTTAAGTCGTTCGAAATGGCTTCCCGTTGTGTTGGCAATGATGTTTGCCAGCGACGTTTTTCCCGTGCCGGGAGCACCCCAAAAGATACAACTGCCAAGCTTGTCTGCCTTGATGGCACGACAAAGTAACGAGCCGTCGTAGATAAGATGCGACTGCCCGATAAACTCACTTAGAACGTTTGGACGCATACGTTCCGCAAGGGGAACGTTGGTTGTTTTTTCCGTTTGAAATATTGAATTTTGTTCATAGATAACCATGTTAACATTTTAGCACTTTTGTAATGGAATAGTCAAGGCAAAACGGGGATGTTTTTATATTAAATAATATAACTATTTGCGCCGTGGTTACAGGGAAGGTAAATTTTGAAAAATAGCGTGGAGAAAAGGCGGATAAAAAAACAAAAAAATCCCCCTTGGACAACCAAAGAGGATTTTTGGATTGGAAAGTTGCTGTTACGTAGCAAATGGAAAAGGCAAAAAGACTTGTATTGAAAGGACGTTAAAAATTTGCCTATGTATGGGTAACGAGTTTTTCTGTCACCATAAAAAATTCACAACGCAACGTTTGATATAAAATTGTGGACGATTGCGCACAAAAAACATCTATCTGCAACGCAAAAGTCGGGGCAATCAAGCAAATGAGTAAAATCTATCTTTTGGACAAAATGTTGACGATGTAGGAATCGATAGACTTTTGGATGACAGATTTTGCAACGTCGGGAGCGTGCACTTCGGAAACGGAAGTCGCTTTGTTTTCCAGCTCCTTATACACGCGGAAAAAGTGTTGCATTTCGTCAAAAATGTGTTGTGGAAGTTGGTCGATGGACTTGTAGCAGTTGTAGGTGGGATCGTTAAAGGGGATTGCGATTACCTTTTCGTCCATGGCGCCACCGTCGTTCATGGTGATAACGCCGATGGGATAGCAACGTACAAGGGACATTGGCAAAAGTGGTTCGCTTGTTAAAATAAGCACATCCATGGGGTCGCCGTCTTCCGCCAAGGTGCGGGGAATAAACCCATAGCTTGCCGGGTAATGCGTGGACGTGTACAAGATGCGATCCAACAAAAGAAGACCTGTTTCCTTGTCCAGTTCGTACTTCATTTTGCTACCCTTTTCAATTTCGATTACGGCAACAAAATCGTCACACTTGATTCTGTCTCGTGAAATGTCGTGCCAAATGTTCATATAGACCTCCATAAATGAGTAATTTTTAGTTTTGATTTTGCCAAAAAAGTGCGATTTTTGCAATACGTGTCGCGAAAAATGACTTTTTGAGTAATCTTAGAAGCACCTTTGCAACGATGTAAAAAGAGTGAAAATCGTTGCTGAAAAGCAAGGTTTTTTGTGGTGAAAAACAGGTATTTTGCAATATCCACATTACAAAATATGCGATTTAACACAATATCTACCCAGTTAAAATTTGTTGTTTTGCGGTATCTAAATATCGAAAACAAGATGTGTTTTATTCCAAAATGCCAGTCGATATCCGTTTGCAAATAAATGGCAATGCAAGGTGGTTACTTGTACTGAAAGTGTTTTGCAAATTGAATAAAGTTTTCCGCGTCGGAATACAAACTGCCGTTTTTTGTCCAGATGAGAACAATATCTTGGAAGATCGCCTGCTCCAACGGAATACAAACAAGGTCGTCGTCCATTTCCGCAACTTGTCGATACAAAAACGCGCCAACGTTGCCGTAGGACAAAAATTCCTTGATGGTGTACAGTTGCGACGAATAGAGCAAAATGTTGGGTTGCACTCCCACTTCCGAAAAGGCGCGTTTGATAAATATGTTTTGGTAGCTATCCGCCTTGAACATAATTATTTGTTGGTCGGCAAGTTGCCTGAAGGAAATCTTTTGACAGTTTGCCAAAGGGTGCGTTTTGCTTACACAAAAAACAAGTTCCGTTTTGACAAGGGGAACTATGTTGTAGGAGTCTTCCACTGCACTATCCAAAATGGTGATACCAAGGTCGACGGAGTTGGCATCTACCAACTTGCGCGCTTGCAGAGAGCCCGTCTCCAGCATTTCCAGTTGCAACTCGGGGTAGGCCTCGTTGTAGGCGTTGAAAATTTGCGGGAACAAAAACGTAGATATCATTGCAGGAACGGCAATCTTTACGTGGTTGCGGTTATTGCCCATGTTTTTCATTTGGGAAGAAAGCGCATCAACAGATTGCAAAACGTAGTTGATTTTGTCCAAAAAGTAACTGCCTTCCACCGTTAGTTGCAAGCGGTTGTGACGACGATGAAAAAGTTTTACTCCAAATTCGTCCTCCAGTTCCTTTATGCAAAAAGATATTGTAGGTTGACTAACAAACAGTTCTTCCGCCGCTTTGGTGATACTGCCATAGCGACAAACCGTTTGAAAATACTTCATTTGTAGCAGTTTCATTTTGCGCCCCCATCAATAGATTTTTCAAATTGAAAAACAATTACCATAAGTTTTATTTATTGACCATTATACCAAAAACTGAAATACAAATCAACTGCTTTTTGCATATTAGAGTAACTTTTTGCAGTAGAAAATACTAAAAAATGCCCTTTTGTGGGCATTTTGGCGATACTATGTTTGAAATAGTATTCTATTTTTGTGCGATTTTTAGAATTGTCGAGTAAAAAACATCTATAAAATTAGATTGTTAGCAGTTCGCACAAGATGGAATTTACAACGTAAGTTTTATCTTTGGGAACGCGGACGTTTTGCCCTACCACCTGCAAAAAACCTTTGTTAAGCAGATTTGTTGCATTGGGGAAAAAGTGGAAAAAATCGTCGTGGTAGGCACGTTTGAAAGTATTGAGACTTACACCTTCTGCAAGGCGCAATCCCAACATAACAAATTCGTTAGCTTGTTCGAAAAGGGAAATTTCCTTTTTGTTTATCAGCAAATTTTGGGTGGGAGCGGCAAGGTAGTCGGCAAGAGTTGGAACGTTGTCGTAGCGTATGCTTTCCACAAATCCGCTGGCGGAAGGTCCAAATGCGTAGTAGCGCTTTTCCTGCCAGTAGCCGAGATTGTGTTGGCATTGATGCCCCGTTTTGGCAAAGTTGGAAGTTTCGTAGCGTAAAAATCCGTTTCGTTCCAGCACGTCGCAGGCGTAGTCGTACATATCGGCAAGGTCGTCGTCGGTATAGTTGTAGGTGGCAACGAGTTTTTCCATCGCGCTGTTTGGATGCACTTCCAAAGCGTATACGCTTACGTGTTGCAAAGGCAGTTGCACCACCGTGTTGACGGAATTTTTGAAGTCGGCAAACCTTTCCGGCAGCCCCAAAATTAGGTCGGCGTTGATATTTGCAAACCCCTTATGACGCGCCAAATTTAGTGCGGAAAGAAATCCGTCGAAGGTGTGCAAACGCCCGATTTTTTGTAGTGTTTGATCGTTGACGCTTTGCAATCCAAAGCTCAAACGCGTTACACCGTTAGCTTTTAGGCAGTCCAAAAGTTGATCCGTTACGCTTTCCGGATTGCACTCTACCGTGATTTCGCAAACGTTGGACAAATCGAACGTCTGTTGCAGTTGGGCAAACAACCTGTCGAGATACTTTGTTGGCACCGAAGAGGGTGTTCCGCCACCGATAAAAATTGTGGAAATGTTTTTTTGCACCACTTGGGTTTGAGCAATTTGGTTGCAAAGTTTATCGAAATAACCTTCGCACAAGGAAAAATCTGTGCATGAAGAAAAAGCACAGTAGGCGCACCGTGCTTTGCAAAATGGAATATGAACGTAAATTTGATAGGGTTGTTCCATAGTTTCTTCTGTTGGATTGCACCGCCATTTCGTGCAATTTTGTTTCGATATAGTGATTTTTATCAGTACGATTTGCGTTCTGTTTTGAACCACTGTTTTGATTTTTAGAAATCGACGGGTGATTGGTTAGACTTTTGCACTAATCGTTGCGCAACGTTTGCACCACAATGATTGCATATCGACGTTGGAAAATAGTGAAAAGTAAATAGCGAAGGAATACTGCTAAGGATGTCTTGCTAAAATCGTTTTACGATTGTGCAAAATCGTAGCCGAATTATGCAATTAGTCGTCAATTTTTAGGATGGACATAAACGCTTCGCTGGGAACGCTTACGCTACCCACTTGGCGCATACGTTTTTTGCCTTCCTTTTGTTTTTCCAACAACTTCTTTTTGCGGGTGATGTCGCCACCGTAGCACTTTGCCAAAACGTCCTTGCGCAGTGCCTTGACCGTTTCGCGAGCGATAACTTTGTTGCCGATTGCCGCCTGAATGGGAATTTCAAACATTTGGCGCGGAATCGCATCCTTTAGTTTTTCGGCAATTTGACGTCCGCGGGCGTAGGCGCGTTCTTCGTTGACGATAATGGACAATGCATCGCAAATTTCGCCGTTAAGTAGCATATCCATACGTACAAGATTGCCTTTTACGTAGCCTTTTACTTCGTAATCCAAGCTTGCGTATCCGCGTGTGCGAGATTTGAGTGTGTCAAAAAAGTTGTAGATTATCTCATTTAGGGGGATTTCGTAGCTGATTTTTACACGACGAGTATCAAGATAGGTCATGTCTATAAAGGTACCACGCTTGTCTTGGCACAATCCCATTACGTCGCCAACGTACTCCGGCGGAGAGAAAATTTCTGCAGAGACGATAGGTTCTTCGACGTAGTCGATAAGGGTGGGTGCAGGAAGTTTTGTGGGGTTGTCGATAAGTAACGTTTCGCCCGTGGTTGTGTGCACTTGGTACACTACGCTTGGAGCGGTTGTTACCAAATCCAAGTCGAACTCGCGTTCCAAACGCTCTTGCATGATTTCCATGTGCAATAATCCCAAAAATCCGCATCTAAAACCAAAGCCGAGCGCAACGGAAGTGTCCGGTTCGTACACCAAAGATGCGTCGTTTAGCTTTAGTTTTTCCAAAGCGTCTTTCAAATCGTTGTATTTGCTACCGTCGGCAGGGAAGATACCGCAAAATACCATGGGTTTTACTTCCTTGTAGCCTTTTAGCGGTTGGGCGCAGGGATTTTTTGCGTCGGTAAGGGTATCGCCCACTTTGGTATCGCAAACCGTTTTGATACTTGCGCAAATATAGCCGACGTCGCCTGCAACCAGTTTTTCCGTAGGACGCATCATGGGGGCAAAAATGCCCACTTCGGTGACGTCGAAGGTTTTGCCTTTTGTTTCGAACATTTTGATGGTGGAGCCTACTTTAACTTCGCCGTCAACAATACGCGTTAGGATGATAACACCCTTGTAGTTATCGTATTGACAGTCGAAAATAAGCGCCTTTAAAGGTGCCGATTGATCTCCGCTGGGGGCGGGAACACGCTCTACCACTGCATCCAAAACGTCTTTGATGTTGATACCTTCTTTTGCGGAAACAAGTGGAGCGTTGGAAGCATCCAAACCAATGGTATCTTCAATTTCCTGCTTGGCGCCTTCGATATCGGCACTGGGGAGGTCGATTTTGTTGATAACGGGGATGATTTCCAAGTCGTTGTCCAAAGCAAGGTAGCAGTTGGCAAGCGTTTGCGCTTCTACGCCTTGACTGGCATCCACAATTAGCAACGCGCCTTCGCACGCGGCAAGAGAGCGGGAAACTTCGTAGCTAAAATCGACGTGACCGGGGGTATCGATAAGGTTCAACGTGTATTCTTCGCCGTTGTGGACGTACTTCATGCGCAAAGGGGAGAGTTTGATTGTGATACCGCGTTCGCGCTCGATATCCATGGAATCCAACATTTGGCTTTCCAAATCACGCTTAGCAACCTGACCGGTGTACTCCATCAAGCGATCGGCAAGGGTGGATTTTCCGTGGTCGATATGGGCAATTATGCAAAAATTTCGTACATTTTTTTGTGACATACTAACCTTTTTGACGTTTGCAAATATGGTTTGCACTGCTTTTGGCAAGGTTTTTGCAAACGATGTTTTTTACATTTTGGCATCCGCATAGGTACACGCCTGTGCAAGGTGCCTACTTTATTGTTTAGATTATACTAAAAGATCGACGTTTTGTCCACAAATTGACAGTTTTTGATTATAATTATTATTGCATTTTATAAAAAATTTTGATACAATGGTAACATCGAAAGTGTTTAGTTACATTAATGTAACTAACAAAGGCATTTTTTGGGAGGAAAACTGCTATGATACGACAAGAATATAAATGGTTGACGGATATATTTGTTGCTCACCGCGGATTGTTTAACAACATAGATATTCCAGAGAACTCTATCCCCGCATTTGAAAAAGCGCGCGAAAACAACTTTGGTATCGAGATGGACGTGCAAATGTCCAGTGACGGCGTATTGGTGGTTTTTCACGATGACGATTTGAAGCGTATGACGGGTGCGGAAGGTTTGGTTTGCGAAAAGACCTTTGAAGACCTGCGCGCACTACGTTTGCTCGATACAGATTGCAAAATCCCCACCTTTGAGGAGTTTTTGCAAGCGGCGGGTGGCGTAAACCTTATCGTGGAAATAAAAACTCACAAAAACATCGGCGAGGTGGAGCAAAAGGTTGTGGATGCCCTTTCCCACTACAACGGCAACTACTGCATCGAATCATTCAATCCGTATATCGTTAGATGGTTTAAGGTGCATGCACCGCATATCATCCGCGGACAACTTTCCACAAGCTACAAAAACTCCAAAATGGCTTGGTGGAAAAAGTGCCTTTTAAGAAATTTGTCGCTGTGCAAGTGGAACGGCAGTCAATTTATCGCCTACGACGCTGAAACTATCGGCAACGTCAAAGCCGTGGCGCGTTTTGGCAAGAAAATTCCCATTGTTTGCTGGACAATTCGCAGTCAAGAACAGTACGAAAATTTGAAAGATAAATTTGACAACATAATTTTTGACAGTTTTGTTCCCGTAAGATACGATTTGGAAAAATAGTTAAAGGCTTTTGAAAATAGTTGCACTGTCGATACGGTTTTGGTATATCTAAACAAAAGTACAACAAACGTAACACTACTGCTAACACTCGTTGCCATTTTAGATGGTGGATTTGCACTATCTTTGTGAGCGTTTAAGAAAATTTGCGCTTGTATTTGAAGTGTTTTGAAATGGTAACAAGAAATCCTGTTGCGCTTTACAAAATACACAATGACGAAGCAATAACGCATCAAAAATGATACGGTTTTGGTGTGTCTAAACAAAAGTGCAACAAACATAACACTACTGCTAACACTCGTTACCGCCACGTAGATATGTTTCTGTTTACATAGCTGGGTAATAGTTCGAAAAAGAGGTAAAAAATGAGAAGATTTTTATCGTTTACGTTAGGTCTTATATTCGGTATCGTTTTCCTTTTGGGGGCGTTTGGATTGGCTATGTACACGTCCGTTACGGCGGTACATCCAAACGAGATCTACGCCGATTTGGAAAAATATCTTGGAGACTTGGGCGACGTGTCCCTTTTGCAGGCGTACAACAACATTTTGAAGTTGTACAACGACAAGACGGGCGGTTTGACGGATGGCGACTTGTACTCCGTTGGGGATTTTTTGGCGGACAACCATATTTCCACCACCGACGAGGAGACGGGCGAGGTGACCGCATTTGGTATCGTTATGCCCAAAGAATTGCTAAAAGCACCCTTGTTTGAGTATTTTAACACCACCACCGACGAAGAAGGTAACACGGGTGTGCAACGCGCGTTAAAGCAAATTAAGCTTAGCGCAATACCTGCTGTGGTAAATATGTTTTCCACCACTGACGAAGGTGGCGAAAAAATCATTGCCGACGGTGTTGTGGAAAAACTCGACGAGCACTCGGTATACGAACTTTTGTATCGTCAAACGGATGGCGAAACAAACATAATATCTAACCTTGCATTCGTCACGCAGGAAATCAAGTTGGTGGATTTGATTCCGTCGCTAAATGCCGACAAGGAGACGGACAACATCCTAAAAAATCTGCTTTCTGCAGTGGGCGATGCCTACATTGGTAGAGTTATTGACGATTTGACGGGCGATAACAACATTTTTGGTATGGTTGGTGCCGACGGTTCGCTTAGCGCAGTTGGTCAACTTACCTTTGCCGATATTCTTGGCGAAGGCGATCCGCTTATATCTTCGTTGTTGGGTGCTGTTTGCGTTGCCGATTTCGTTGCGGAAGACGGTAGTTTTGCCGTTGTTAAAGCAATGGACAAAATTTCCATCGGCGGTTTGTTTGGCGTGGTTAAACGTCCTGCCGACGTGGAAATTGCAGGTGAAAATATAACGCGTTACGACCAAATAAAGGAAGACGGTTCTAACGGAGCCTCCATTTGGGTAGGCACAAAGGACGGTATCTACTACGTTTCCGTAAATGCCGACAATGCCGACGTGGACACCACGTGGTACTACGGTAAACGCGTTTGTGAAGATACGTCTGCAGATCACACTCACGGTTACGCTTGTTTCGACTACTTGTGGTACAAAGCATGCGAAGACGGTTGCGAAGATGCTACTCACCTGCACGTTACGATTGGCGAAAGTGAAAAGAAATACGTTGCAGTTGAAAATACCTCCCTTTATCGCACTATCGCTAACCTAAAAATGAGTTGTTTGTTCGACGCTGAGGGTGCGTTTGACTTTGACAACTTTATCAAGCAATTTGACGGTCACACACTGGACACAATCATCAAAGAACTGCTTGCAGACAACGAAATTTTGAACAAAGTTTCCACGTTGTTGAAACTTGACGATATGACTTTGAGCCAGTTGCTTGCGGACGGCGGTTTTGACGATTTGATTTCCAGAGTGACGGACGTTCCTATCAACGATATTTTGAAAACCTTTGAAGTGCCCGATATGGAATTTATCACGGATATGGTCGGCGAGATGACCATCAGAGAACTGGTTGACGGCGGATTTGAAGATATTTCCATCGGCGGTTTGCTTAAACTGATAAAACGTGAAACGTCCGTTGATAGTACGTTTACTATTGCAAACTTTACAGCCACCACGGAAGAAGGTGAAACGGTTGTTGAGCTTTCCGTTGCGACAAAGGTAGACGGCGAACAGACGATTTATTGCCTATCTACCAACTATAACAAGGATGCCGACACCACTGCTGAAGACTACGTTGCACCCACTTGGTACGAAGGGCAACTTGATTGCAAGGACGATACGCATACCGCGTTTGAACACCACACAAAAGGCTGTTTCGAATACGTGCTGTATCAAGAATGTAACGTG
>CAZDLE010000005.1:0-39608 GCA_964506035.1 uncultured Oscillospiraceae bacterium
TCTTTTTCCTATTCCACGAACTGTTAAATATTCTCTAATCGAAACTTTGCAAACGGTTTGATACTAAATCTACCGTTTGTTAGATAACCATACACGACGTTTCGATATAACAGTGCAGTACCCAAATAGACAAATAATTCAAAGGGTATGCAAGTAATTGTTAATCTACGCATCCAAATCCACGCGGTTTGGGTGCGTTTTTGTGTTTTTAGGCGGATTTTAATATCTTTTGCAATTTTCTCAAAAGGAACCTTGCCTTTTCACTATTCCCTTTTCATTCGCTCCTAACCACTATTCGTTCTTCGCTCTCCACTTTTACAGGGCAAATCAGCACCCAAATAGACAAATAATTCAAAAGGTATGCAAGTAATTGCTAAACTACGCATCCAAATCCACGCGGTTTGGGTGCGTTTTTGTGTTTTTAGGCGGATTTTAATATCTTTTGCAATTTTGCCATATTGACAAATCTTTTGCCCTTCCACTAAAATGATATACGTCAAATAATTGACATTTGCAGTATAAATTATATTGTAAGATAGGTATTTCTACTAAAACTTTGTTTTACGTTGCACATTGTCGTGTCACGAAAAACGGATAGTAATAACGTTATTTGCGTACAAATGGAAAACGGCAATCTAACTAATGGGAGAAGACTATGTACTCACTAACAACGCGTACAATCAAAATATGTGCGGTAATTATGTTAATAGCCTTGACGTGTGTTGCTCTTTGTTGTTGCAAAACGCCATGCGAACATAACTGGTCGATATGGACAAGCGACGGCAACGGTACTGATAGCAGATATTGCACCTTTTGTAATCAACAGGAAACCCGTCCAACACCTAACCTACCCGACAACAATCCTGCCAACCAAAGCAAAGTGTCCTTTACTACTCCGCCAAGCGACGTTGCGCTGTACACGCAAAGTTCCGTCAAATTACAGGACGTCTCGTTGCCCTTGTACAACGTAAAGGCAAACAACAGTCACAGTTGGACGGCAAATCCCACCAGCCGTAGCGACGTTGGCGTAGGTTACTTCTTTTTGGAAGGCAAAACGCAGGTGACGTTCGAGTGCAAAGATATGCAAAGTTGCGTTGTACGTCCACTTGCTTATCAAATCACTCCAACGGTGGTAGACGGTGTTGCAACTTTCACAATAAACAGCGCGGGCAACTACAGTATCGAGCCTAATGGCGACGCAACCAAAGCGGTATTTTTGTTTGTTTCTGATTTTGACAAAATGGAGCAAACCACAGGCAACTACCAAACGGTTATCACCTTCCCCAAGGGTGTGCACACAAGCCAAAACAATAAAAATATCGTCAACAACACGGTAACGTTGCAATCCAATACCAAAGTAATTTTGCAAGACGGTGCAGTGGTGCGTGCGCGTTTCGTGGCAAACAACGCAGCAAACATTGCAATTTGCGGTACGGGTATTATCGATGGCTCCACTTTCGAACGCAACCCCAACACAAACAAAGTTACCGTTCCGTTGGATTTCAACTACTGTTCGGAAGTGACTTTTAGCGACTTTTCCGTGCTTGACCCTGCCGGATGGTGCGTAAACTGGTATTTTTGTACCGATAGTAATATCGACGGTATCAAAATTATATCTTCACGTAGCAACGGTGACGGAATTTCCTTGCAATCTTGCCAACGTATTGACGTTACAAACTGTTTTGTGCGCAGTTGGGATGATAGTTTGGTCGTCAAAAATTACCCAAGATGGTCGGATCGCAACCAAGAAGGTACCACGCGCGATATTCAATTTTCCAACTGCACAATTTGGACGGATCTTGCCCAAAGCATGGAAATCGGCTACGAAACGGTAGGCGAAGTGCTAGATAACGTAAGTTTTAGCAATATCACGGTACTGCACAACTTCCACAAACCTGTAATCAGCATACACAATGGCAACAATGCCAACGTAACCAACGTTACCTACGACACAATCACTGTGGAAGATGCTTCAATGGGACGTGGCGATGCGGGTAGCAACAACCAACTTATCGAAATTGCCGTCGAGTTCAGTTCCACTTGGTCAACAAATCACAAAACAACGGCTCTGGGCAGTATCAACGGCGTAACAATCAAAAACGTATCGGTTATTGACGGCAATATTGCTATGCCCGTTAGGGTGGCAGGCAGTCGTGATTTGCGCAGTGGCTACGGAGCGTCCTTCCACTACGTCAAAAACGTAACCATCAACAACGTTTGGACACCTCAAAAGCAAATAACAAGCGGTTACGCTTATCTAAATATAAACGACTATGCAAACGTTAGTTTTGTAAAGGGACAGGCGCCCGTGTACGCAACGGTACACCAAAGTTTAACGGAAAACCAACTTGCAACCTATACCGATAGTGCACAAGTGACCGTTTTGTAGAAGATTTGGCAAGATATTGAAAAGCCAAGCAATGCGCAAAAGGACAAAGTAAATGTTGCTTTGCCTTTGCAGATACCAAGCAATCCGTATTTTCCAACAGTCTCAGCAAGAAAGATGGTTTTTACTCGTATCTTGTATAGTAGACAAAAATAGACCGTCAAAAATCCTCCAAAACACACCAAAAACCAAAAGACAGCAGAATTGCAACCTTTTTTGCAGTTCTGCTGTCTTTTAATTTTTTCGCAAAAATTTTATCATTTTAGTACAACAAAAGTAATGTGGCTTACTATGTTTCGCCCCAAATTTAACCCGTTTATTTGGAGATATCTATGAAAAACAAATTTTTAGTCCTTTTGCTACTTATCGTCTTGTGTGTAGGTTTGGTTGCATGTCAACCGGACGAATGTCAACACGAGTGGTCCCAATGGGTAAGCAACGGCAATGGTACCGATACTCGCACCTGTTCCAAATGCGGTAACGTGGAAAATCGTCCTACGCCCGTTACCAAAATTGTCGACCAAACCAAACTTGTCACCTACGAAGGTCCTCGCGTTATGAACACGTCGGCAGTTGCAGGCGCCAAGGTAGAAGGCGAACCACTTTTTGTTTACGATACGCGCGTAAATCATCTGCGCAGTTTTACTTACACGCCTTCCAACGACTACAACCAAGTTGCAATTTTCGATTTTGAAGGTCGCGTAACGGTAGAAATCGAAGTGTACAATCAAACGGCACTTACTAACGTTGTCGTACGTCCGTTGGCACGTAACGTAATCCCAAGTGTAAACGGCAACAAAATTACCTTCACTTTGGATTGTCCGGATAACTACGTTGTGGAATACTCAACGTCCACGCAAGCAGATGCCTACAAAAACGCCTTCCACGTGTTTGCAAACCCGTTAGAAACGGACCCTGTCGATCCAAACAACCTTCCGGAAAACACTTTGTACGTTGGTCCCGGTGTTTGGATGGCAAACGCATTGCCCGTGTCGGAAGATAACACAACAATCTATCTTGCAGGTGGTGCAGTTGTCTATGGACAAATCCGTACTGCAAAAGTAAGCAACCTAACCATTCGTGGACGTGGTATTTTGGCAGGCGAATTGTACAGCCGTACAAAAGCAAGCGAATTTACCCTTCCTATCGAACTGCAAGAGTGCTCCAACGTAACAATCAAAGATATTGCCATTTTGGACCCCGCCGGTTGGGCGGTAACGTTGTACAAATGCAACGACGTAAACATCCAAAACCTAAAAATCATCACAGCACGTAGCAACGGCGACGGAATTTCCGTTCAATCTTGCAACAACGTGTCGGTAGTGGGCGGATTTGTCCGCACTTGGGATGATAGCCTTGTTGTTAAAAACGTAGATAACGCCAGCACGTCTAATATCACCTTCGAAGGTGTTTCCGTTTGGACGGACCTTGCGCAAAGCATGGAAGTTGGCTACGAAACCTACGGTGCAACGATGGAAAACATCACATTTAACAACATCACCGTTTTGCACAACTTCCACAAAGCGGCAATGAGCATCCACAATGCAGATAACGCAAAAATCAGCAATGTAAACTACACAAATATCACCATCGAAGATGCCCAAATGTTGGGCGATAACCAACTTGACGGCGAAAACGACTACTTGATTGATATCAACATTGCATTCAATACCGAGTGGACTCAGTCGGGCGGTCTTCGTGGCTCCGTTAGAGATATCAAGATAGAAAACATCGTTGTGCTAAACATGGCAGATACCATTCAATGCCGTATCTTTGGCGAAGGTCCGCAAAGCAACGTCGACGGTGTAACAATCAAAAACGTACAAATCGAAGATAAAAAAATTGCTTCGATGGACGAGTTGAAACTTTCCCCCGGTGTTTACACAAGTAACATCAACTTCCAAAGCGGAGAGGCAACCGGTGCAATACTTAACGTACCCTACAACGTACAACTTGCTCCCGACCACGTTTTGCAACACACCCAAGTTAGCAGTATCGATCAACACGGTTTGGTGGTTCCCGATTTTGCCGTACTCAACAACCAACCGCCATACGCAGGTATAAAGGTAGATACTTCTTCCGCAACGGTAAGTGTAACCTACGGCGCAGGCGACAAGGCAAACTCCAAGTGGAACCTTGGCGACGTTACACAACAAGACTCCAACGTTAGCAACTTGTTGGACGGCGACCGCTCCACAAGTTGGAAATTTAGCGAGTGGCACACCGACGTGGAAAACGAATTTGTTGCACTTAGCTTCGATTTTGGCAAAGCAACGCAGGTTGGCACAATACGCTTCCTTGGCACAAGTGGTAGTAATATCATGCGCTACTACAGTGTTTCCGTGTTCGCAAAAACAACAGCAGAGGGCGATTGGCGACGTATTCAAGCGCAAACGGACTTGTCGCTTAGTCCACAAGCAAGCAACTACAACGATTTTCTAATCCGTCTCAACCCCGATGGCTACTACGGATTGCAACTTCGCTTCTTCAAACAAGACGATCTTACCCATCCGTTGGAAATCGACCTTGGCGAAATCGAGTTTTACCCGCCCAGCTTAACTACCAGCAAATCCTTTGAGGAAGTTGCCGATCACGAAGACGTGTACGACATTTCCAACATGATCGACGGTAACGTTTTGACCTATTTCGAATCCAAAAAAGGTGTGTTCCCTGCAACGTTTGCAATCGATCTAAATAGTACCGAAAACGTAAAATACATCAATATCCACCTTCCCCCATTGCTCTTGTGGGAAAACAGAACGCAAGAAATTGAAATTTTGGGCAGTCTCGACGGCAAAACCTACACAACGGTAGTTGCCAAAACGGAATACTTGTTCGATTCCTCCAAAGGTAACATGGTTTCCATCGTTCTGGACGAAGCCGTATCTATGCGGTTTATCAAACTGGTCTTCACCTCTAACAGTACCGGCTACGGAGCGCAAATCTCCGAGTTGTACGTGTATGGGGAATAAAAAATATTATATAAGGAGATTTACTTATGACGACACAAAAAAGAAATTTTGTTCGTTGGCTAATGGTAGTAGTGCTAACTGTCACACTGCTTACCTCCACTTGTTTGGCTGTTTTTGTTTCTGCAGAAGAAGCAACCCCACAAACAAGAGCGTTCAACGAATCTTTCGACAGAATCTTGGATGACTGCAGAGGTACAGGTTATCAACCAGCCTATCGTCAAATTGCTTGGGAAGCTGGCAAATGCGACGACGTTTCAGATCCTATCATCAAGGCAGGTAGCCCCAAGATTAGCGCAGGCTTCGAAAGTCTTAACATCGAAGTTCGCAGCCCCGACCAAAGTGTTAAACTTGCCGACCTCAAAATTGGTTTGCACACTGCCGATAGCGACGATATTGCAGCAGTAAATAGCTGGTCGCTTGCTCACGAAGATATGGAAGGTGGCGTTACACTTTCTTCCGGTACAGATATCGGTGCAGATTGGGCAACAATCAGTATCGACTTTGCAAGTACCGAAATCAAAGTAAACGGTGCGTCCTTCGATTCTACTTCTCCCGATGCAATGCTTGGTTTCCACCTTTATGCAGCAGATAACACCAAAGCTGGTAAGTTGGACGTTCGCAAGGTTTCCGTTACAACCGGTGCAACCGAAACTGTTGTTTTGGATTTTGACACCGTAGACGAAACTTGGTGGTACGGCAGTGACGCAGGTACTTTTGCAGATATTCCTGCATGCTATGTAATTACCGATAGCAAAGAAATTGCCAGCGACGTTGCAACTTCCAACAACCTTGACGAAGCATACAGCGCAATCGTTCTTAACGTTGCAGGTAGCGGTAACGTTACCGTTGCTCCCATTGGCGAAGACGGTACAGTTGGCACAGCAAAAGCTTGGGCAGACCTTACCGACCTTGCAGGTACACCCGTTGCAGCTCTCGACGGAACTTTCCGCAATGCTGTAGTTTCCTTGGAAAGCCTTGGTGCAACCAAAATCAAGGGCGTTAAAGTTGCCGTTACAGGTGGCACAGCATACGTAGCAGGTGCGTTCTTCTCCAATTTGGAAGAACCCGTTTTGGATGCTCACTTCCCCGTTTTGGATTTAGATTCCATTGCCTATATGAGCCAATTCAACTTTGAATATCTCACAGCAGGCGCCGACTACAACAAGGCAGTAGCAGATTGTGCAACTTTCAACTGCGACTACATTTTGTCTTATTCCACAAAGAACAACGTTATCACAAACGGTCACTTGGTTATGGATGCTCAAGGCGAAGCTTTCACATCCATCAAAATCCGCTCCAAGGTAGCAAGCGAAGGCAAAAACTACCTTGTACTTAAGTACAAACTACAAAACGGTGCAACTCTTGATAACTTCCGCTTTGACGTTCTCAAAACTGAAGGCGACACAGGTGTTAAAGTTGTGTACGCAAACGAACTTTTGGCAGGCGCAGGACTTAAATCCGTTTCGGATGCTAACCCCTACGCAGGCACAAACGGCTACAACTACTTGGTAGTTGATTTGGAAAAAACCTTTGGCGAAAGATACATCAGCGGTTTGGACGTTTACTACAGTGGCGAAGGTCAAGTGCTTATTGACGAAGTGTTCTACGCTCACCCTGTAGCTCCCGAAGCAACCTATGGCGAAAACATCTTGTCTGAACCTAAGGCTTTGGACGTTGCAAGTGGTACAGCTGGCGGCTATGCTTATATCGGCCAGCTTGCTGACGAAGCTAAAGCTCACGACGGTATGGAAATCGTTATGAAAGGCTCCGAAGGTTACACTCTTGATAAAGTTCGTATCGGAATGGCAGGTAAAGTAACTTGGTTTGCACAAAACGACGCTGGTACTTTCCACGACGTTTACGGCAGAACAATGCCCGCTTTGACTACCGAAAACCAAACTTACACAATCGACTTTGCAAAATCCGGTATCAGTGGTGCTCTTGGTGCAATTGACGTTCACGGCGAAGAAGTGGAAGGTGGTGCAACACTTACAATCGAATCTGTTCGCTTTATCGACTACGAAAAAGACTGGATTTACACCGACGAAGTTCTTGCAGACGACTTTGCGCATGAAGTTACCGCAAATGCAGTAGGACATGCTTACTGTGGTTATATCGACGGTACCAAGGGTGCAGGCTACGACTACATGATAATGGAAGTGGAAGGCGATCTTTCCGGGTTCCGTATTAAGTTCGCAGAAGACACAATTTGCTGGGTTACAGAAAATGCCGCAGGCACGTTGAAAGACGCTGACGGCAATTTGTTCGCAACAAGCGGTGCTCAAACTTTAGTTATCGACTTGGCAAAATCCGGTGTAACAACTCTTGGCGAAATTCACCTTCACAACACCTTTGCAGCAGTTGGCGACGTTTTGAAGATCAAATCCGTTAAGTTTAGCAAGGTAAAAGTTGGTTACGAAGATATCGTTCTTCCTATCAACGACGATACCGCTCCGGAAATTTCCGTAACGGCTCCCGCAACAGGCGAACTTGGTAGCGAAATCGCAATCGAAGCAAGCGCAACGGACAACTACGGTGGCGACGTTAGAATCGAAATCGAAGTGCTTCTTGGCACCGAACAAATCACAGTAACAAACGGCAAATTTACCGCTGCAAAGGTTGGTACCTACAGCGTTAAAGTTACCGCAACCGACAGTGCAGATAACGTTGCAACAAAGACCCTTTCCGTAACAGTTACTTGCACTCACGCCGATACAGATCACGACGGCAAGTGCGACAAGTGTAGCGCAGACGTAGAAATCGTTCACGATCCCGCTAACGACGAAGGCAAATGCCCCGTTTGTGGTGCTGTTTTGGTACAACCGGAAGAGCCCGCTCCCGAAAAGGAAGGACTTAGCGGTGGCGCAATTGCAGCTATCTCCATTGGTAGTGCAGCAGTTGTTGCAGGTATCGTTGTTGCAATCATCTTGATTCGTAAAAGAAAACTTGGTGCCTAAAACGTAAACTTGTTGCTTAACAACGCAACCGTTTGCAAAAAGGATAGGCTCAAAAGCATAACTCGTGCAAATGGCAAATCCCCATAGCGTAATCGGTTGCTTGGCAAAGTAACGATTGATTTTTCTCCAAACTTTACAGGACCATCCCACGATGGCCCTGTAATTGTTTGGTAGCACTTTTGCAAAACGGAACCTTTCCGCTTTACGGCACGTTACCGCCTTTGCAACGGCAGGTCATTTTGTCTTTGCACAATTTTTCGTTATACACCGCGACTTCGCTATCTCTATGCAAAGTTTTTTGTAAGTCTCACGATTTTATCATAATTGTGCAGTTTTATGTATCATTAGTGCGTTTTTAGCGCAAAATTGTGAATGATCATCACCATATTTGATATGCTTACCTGCCTGTATTGGGTAGATTTTATTAGAATACTGGTATCGCAAACCAGTATACTAATATTTATTGTAAAATGTTTCTGCTATGAAAATTTTCGCAAAACGTCTAAAAGAATTACGAAAGGAAAAAGGCATAACGCAAGCCGAATTGGCAAAGGCAGTAGGGCTGTCGCAGAGCATAATTTCCGCCTACGAGCTGGAAATGTACGAACCTACGGCAACGGCGATAGTGCTTATTGCCAACTATTTTAACGTGTGCGCCGACTATCTTTTGGGGCGCAAGGATTTTTATTGATTTGCAAAAATCCGCCCGTAAACGGTGCCTACAGAGTATCAGTCCAATCGTCGATACGTCTAATTTGTTGATTGCACAATCAAAATGTTTTTTTTGTGACGTATCGGCGCAAAAAGTATCACAAGGACAACTTTTTTACCCTATTTGCCACAAACCACAACTAATCTACACAAAAGCTGCGTTTTTTTGGCAATATTTAACCCAAAATATTTTTTCATTTGAGGAAAAAG
This sequence comes from uncultured Oscillospiraceae bacterium, assembly GCA_964506035.1. Taxonomy (GTDB): domain Bacteria; phylum Bacillota; class Clostridia; order Christensenellales; family CAG-314; genus Fimimonas. The sequence goes on from CAZDLE010000005.1 coordinate 9,237, forward strand.
CAATGTACAAAATGTTGGTTATCGACGACGAATATCTTGCTCGAACGGGCATTTGCGAAACTATCGACTGGGAACAATACGGCATTACCGTTGTTGCTACAGCGGCAAACGGCAAGGACGGTTTGGAAAAAATTGAACAACACAAGCCGGACATTATCATCAGCGACGTAAAAATGCCCATTATGGATGGTACGCAACTTGTTTCGGCGTTGTACGAACAAAACTACGACGGAATTATCATTATGCTTTCCGGCTATAACGATTTTGAATACGCCAAAAAGACCTACGAAAAGGAAGTTTTTAGGTATCTGCTCAAACCTATCGACAACGACGAGCTGATTAACGTTGTTATCAAGGCAAAGGAAAAACTTGCCAAACGTCGCAAAATGGACATGTTCCTTTCCGACTTCGATAGGGGTATTCCCATTATCAAAAATTCCATTTCCGATAGTATTTTTCACGGATGTGTTATCGACGACGAGCTAAAACAAAAAATGGAACTGTACGATATGCCATTTATCGACCATGGTATAGTGGTGTATTGCAAGGCGGATTTTTCCACCGCCGGCAACGAACAGGAAAGCGAACAAAACGTGCGCAACGCCTTGGCAATTGTGCAAAAAGGCGTTTTGTCGGTGCTTAGCAACCACAAAGTGTTTTACGCTTCCACCGAACGTCGAGTAGCGTTTTGTACCGATTTTGCCGACGTGGATGCGCTGGAAAAAAGCTTGGTACAACTGCTTCGCGACTACGAAAAGCAATGTTCAGTAGTGGTTTCCATAGGTATTAGCGATGTTTTTGACGGTATGGATCAAATTTCCACCGCATTTGGCACGGCAAAGTTTATTGCATCTAACAGGCTGTACAGCGTAAACAGTGTATACGTTGCCGACGAAGTGTTAGAAAACAGCAAAATGTACAAACGTCACATTGTTGATGCGTTAAAGTACGTTGCCGAGCACTACAGCGATAACCAACTAAAAATCAAAACGGTTGCGGATGCCTTGTACGTTTCCGAAAGCTACCTAATGCACCTTTTCAAGCAGGAACTGGGCAAAACCTTCAATACCTGTCTAACGGAGTACCGCATTATGATGGCAAAACATCTACTTATCGAACAGCAGTACAAAGTGTACGAAATTGCCGAGTTGGTGGGCTATCAAGATATGAAATACTTTGGGCAAGTATTTAGAAAGGCAGAGGGATGTACTCCCAGCGAGTACGTAAAAAAGTACAATGAAAAGAAGTCTTAACAAAAAATTTGCCATAATATTTTTGTCGGCGTTGTCGGTGCTACTTGTTGTGATGCTTTTAGTGGTGCAGGGTATAATGACTTTGTTCACGCAGGACTATATCGAAGATGATATTCTCAATACGCACAAAGCCATCAACAATTCAATAACGGACGTTCTAACGGAAGTAAACTACGGCTACACAAGGGTTAGTCAAAACCCCATTTTGGAACAACTTACTGCAGATAAGTCGCAACAGACCTTTTCGCAACTGGTGGACTACGTTGCACTGTCTAACGACTACGTAAACTTCGTTTTGGCGTTTGACGACAACGTTTTTGCAACAAATCCCAACTACGATTTGCCCACGGCGTCCTTTGTACAGCAAATTCGCAACAGCACAAACATCACCTACGCCATGCCAAAATATGGCGACGACTACCTTATGGTGGGCAGAAGATTGTCCAACGTGTTGTACGAAGTGGACGGTTACTGCGTGTTTTACCTTTCGATTGACGTGCTAAACGATATGTGCGCCATCACCGACCAACAACTGGGCTACACAATGTTGGTAACGGATAATCACGGCATTGTTGCAAGCGGACAAACGCAACTGGTGGGTAGTACCATCATGGAACAATCCAAGTATAAATTGAAAAATGACAGCGTGCAAAAACACAAAATTGACGACGTAAGATGTATTGTGGTTTCCACCCAGTTAGATAGCAGTTACAACTGGGATTGGTACGTGGTTAGCGTACTAAATGAGGAAAAACTCACCCAAGCCTACATAACACTCAGTTGGGTGTTGGTGGCGGTTTCCGCAGTGTGTTTTTTTGTGGTGCTGTTTGTTGCGTTGCGCACGGCAAAAACTACCGTTGCACCCATAAACCAACTATCTAACAAAATTTCTTCGGTAGATTTTCAAAATCACCATGCAATTTTTGGTATCGGCGAGGAGGGCGACGAACTTTTCGAGTTGGAAAAGAGCTACGACGATATGATTCGCAGGTTATTCCAACTTATGGATCAAAACAAGGAAAATATGGAAATCCAACGCAAATTGGAAATCGATGCCCTTCAAATGCAAATAAACCCCCACTTTTTGTACAACACTTTGGATGCTATCGCATGGATGGCTAAAATCAAAAAACAAGCGGAAATTGAAAAGTTGGTAATAAACCTTGCAAAGTTTTTCCGTCTAAGTTTGCACAAAGGGGACAAATATATCTACCTAAAGGAGGAAACGGAACTTATCGAACACTTTTTGGAAATCGAACGTATCCGCTTCCCCAACACAATCAACTATCAATGTAGCCTGCCCGACGGTGTTGGCGAGTACAAAACGCTAAAATTAATTTTGCAACCCATTGTGGAAAACTGTATCAAACACGGTTTTGACGGCAAGGAAGGTGTTGGAACCATAACCATTTCCGCAAAAAGCGTTGGCGAAGATATTTTTATCGACGTTAGCGATAACGGATGTGGTTTTGACGTGCCACAAAACTTCTTGACGCAAAAAACCTCCCAAACGGGCGGTGGCTACGGCTTGTACAACGTAAACGAACGCATCCGCTTGGAGTACGGCGAAGGCTACGGGCTGTCTGTTGCTTCGCAGGTGGGCGTTGGTACTACCGTCACGGTAAAAATCAAAAAAAGTTTGTAGGAAGCGTGCGTTATGTTCAAAAAACTACACAAAAAAATATTTAACAGCGTGTTGCTGGTGATAGTTTTTTTCACGCTACTAATCAGCGCAATTTCCTGTTGCACAGTTTCGTATAGTTTGTTTTCCTTTCAGGCGCAACGTACCGCACAAAATGTGCAAAGTGGTGTAAACGGTTGTCAAAACTACTTTGCTACTGTTATGGGATTTGTAAAAAACACAGCCAAAAACCAACAAATTGTAAACTGTGCGCAAGGTAACGTTGGGGACGTGTCGTCGTTGCTTAACGGACTAACCAACAACTCGGTGCAAATCGACGGAGCAATTTTGTACGGCTACAACGGTTACGTTGCCTATTCGGGCGGTGTTGGCTCTCCGCCAAGCTGGAAACAACTTTTGCAGATAGATCAAATTAACGACTTTGTGCAATCTTCGCAGGAAAGTTGTGTTTGTGTTCGTAACAGCGTGGTAGCTTCGGCATACAAAAGCACCCCCTACAACCAGCAAAAGGGTATTGTGTCGGTAATGCACAAGGTGTACGACGGCGAAAATGCCGTAGGCATACTTGTTGCCGATGTTCTTCCGGAAACGCTGTACGCACAAAAACTGTCTTTGCACAGCTTTGGCACAACAGGTTACACCTTTTTGCTAAACGGCGGTTTGATGTGCGACGACCAAACCTTTATCAACTACGCACGGGAAATTTCCAAAGACGGACTTTCACGCGACGCGCAATACTACTGCGCAAGCAGTGTTTCCGACGACGGCTGGGCAGTGGTAACCTTTGTTCCGCAAAAGGTATTTCTTGGCAGAATCGCACTTATCATCGGTGTTTTTTTTGCGGTAGATTTAATTATCGTAAGCTTTGGTATGCTGTTTGCCCACAGCGTTGCCGATAGTGTAACCAAACCGCTAAACAATCTAAGCAAAAAAATGGACAAAATGTAGGGTGCATACAAATGTATCCTACTTTTTTGTGCAGTTTTGTCTACCATTTTGCAGATTACAACTATTGAAAAACACCGCTATAAAATATATAATTTATCTAAGATACAACAATGTATTACTATGTACAAATTAGAGAGGTAACCATGAAAAGAACCTTTTGTATCATATTGATTATGTTAATGGTTGTAGCAACGTTTTGCGCATGCGATCCTAACGACAACGGAAAAATTAAAATCTACATAGGATTTTGGCCGGAGGCTAGCCAAACGTCCGACGTTGCAATGTACAAGGAATGGAAGGCAAAGTTCGAAGCGGATTATCCCGAATACGAAATTATTGCCGACACATATACATACAGTACGGAAACTGTTGCCAGCAAAGGCAACGTAGGCGAGTTGCCAACAGTGTTCCAAACCTACTTTACCGAGCCGGAAATGCTCATTCGCGAGCGTTACATTCGTCCCGTTACCGAGCAGTTAGAGCAACTTGGTTGGTTGGACAAAATGGACGACAGTATGCGTGCAACACTTAGCAAAAACGGCGAAGTGTACGGCATTCCCCGTGACGGCTATGGTATGGGATTGTTTATCAATTTGGAAATGATGTACGATATGGAAGTTATCACAAAGGATAAGGACGGTAAGTATCAACTTTACGATAGCGACGGAAAACCTCTTTATCCCACAACCTTCCAGCAAGTAACAGATCTTTGCAGATTGGTTTGTGATACCTATATCGACACCTACGGTATACTTATTTTGTCTGCAAACAAAACGGGCGGTTGGCAACTTTGCAATATCGCTTGGAACTTTGGCGCAGGCGATTTGCAAGCGCAAAATGCCGATGGCAATTGGACAAGTAACCTTGCCGACGAAGGAATGGTCAAAGCTCTGGAGTGGATTCAGGAATTGGCAAGCGAAGGCCTGTGCTACCCGGGAGCCTCCTTCAACTACAACGATTTCCCTGCAAAAATAGGTAACAGGCAGGTGCTTATGGCGTTTGTTGGTAACGATGCGCTAAGTCAGCCTATCACCGGCTACGAGTTCAACAAGGATAACTTTGCATTTGTTCCCATGCCCACGGGCGACGGAACAAGCCGTTACGCATTGTTTGGCGGAACACCCTACGTCTTTGCGGAAAATGCCACCGACGAACAGGTAGAAGGCGCGCTCAAATTTTTGCACTATATTGGTCGCAGTCCTGTGGCTGACGAAATTAGCATTGCTGCAATGGAAAAGGGTTTCCAAGTGGCACAACAAAAGGGTATGCCCATTTTGCCCACCATCAAAGCGTGGAAAAACGAAGACTACCTTACCATTGCTAACGGCATGGAAGAAAAATACATCAACGTCAACTACGACTATATGAAGGACTTTTTCGACACTATCCACACAATGCGTCGTGCGGAAGAACCAAACTTCTGTCAAGAAATGTACGGTCTGTTGGACAACGCAATACAAAAAGTTTTGGACGAAGATTCCGGTGCAACTGCAAACGTACTAAGTCTGCTAACAACGGCAAACACAAGTTTCCAAACAACCTATTTAAAACGGTTAAACAAGTAAGTAACCACAGTTTTTGCACATTTTTCGCCACAAAAGTGGCACTATACTACAATTTTTGGGATGAATTTCTAAATGGAATTGCAAAATCTACAAAAAAACACAACCTTTTGGCAAAAAGTCAAAAAAATATTCAAAAAGAACATTGGCGGATGGCTAATCATGTTGCCAACGCTTGCGCTGTTCGCTTTTTACGTGTGGTCTCCACTTATCGAAAATATCAGCTACTCTTTTTACGAAGTACACCGTTTTCACAAGGAAGAGTTTATTTGGCTGGAAAACTACCAACGTGTTTTTGCTGATCCGGCGTTCAAGGCGGCATTGGTTAACACCTTTGTGTACGCATTTTGGTCTTTGCTTATCGGCTTTTTGCTTCCACTGTTTTTGGGACTTATCTTGTCGGAGGTTATACATTTCCGTGCAGGTTTTAGATGTTTATTGTATCTGCCCAGCATCATCAGTGGCGTTGCGGTAATGCTAATGTGGACGCAAATTTTGGACGGTAGCACAGGTAGTATGCTAAACGGCATTTTGTCCATTTTCGGCATCAAACCGCTAACTGTACTTGCCAACTCTAAGTGGGTAATCCCCGTTATCGTTATCGTTATGACGTGGCGTGGTGCAGGTGCAACGGTGCTTGTGTACCTTTCCGCCTTGCAAACGGTAGATTCCACTCTGTACGAAGTGGCACGTCTTGACCACGCAAATCTGTTCCAACGCATTTGGTACGTGACCTTGCCAAGCATCAAACCGACAATCAAATTGTTGCTTATCTTGCAAATTATCAGCGTGTTCCAAGTGTTTTACGAACCAATGATGATGACTGCCGGCGGACCGGACAATGCATCCATTTCGTTGATGTATCTTTGCTATAAATACACCTTTATCGAAAACGATGCCGGCGCAGGTGCCGCATGTGGCGTTGTGCTTGCCGTTATTATCGTGGCGCTTTCGTTGTTGTACTTTAGACTCTCCAAAAAGGAGGACGACGTACAATGAAACTAACGCAAAAAAACGAAGGTCTTGTCAATGGCATCGAGTACAAACACAAACGGTTCAAATGGCTGTACGCCCTACTAATTTTCTTGCTGGTGTGCGCTTGTCTTTGCGCAATTATACCTATCGGCTGGCTGTTTTTGGTAGGTTTTAAGGATGCCAACGAAGTTTTCAAGGCGCCGTTTACATTCTTCCCCAAGTCTATTGATTTAGGCAAAATCGTGGAAGTGTGGAAAATGGTAGATTTTGGTAAGTATTTTCTTAACACAATCGTCGTTATGCTGGGTTCAGTGTTGTGTGCGGTGGTGTTTAATGGGTTGCTTGCCTATGCGGTATCGGTGGTAAAACCACTTGGACACAAAATAGTGCACGGACTTATCATGGCAAGCTACATGATTCCCGCCGTTGCAAGCCTTGTGCCGTTGTATGCAAATATCATCTCACTTGGGCTAAAAGGGTACGCACTGTACATACCGCTGTGCTTGCTTTACGGTGCCAACGCCTACTACTACATGATGTTCAAAAACTATTTTGACACAATTCCGCGCGCTTTGTTTGAGTCGGCTCGTATCGACGGTGCAAATTCCTTGCAAATGTTCTTCCGCGTAGCATTGCCTCTTTCCAAACCAATTGTGGGTGTTGTTAGCATCTTTGCTATGACGGCATCTTGGGCGGATTTCCTACTGCCGTATTTGTTGTTGCAAGACGATAAGTTGTACACCGTTATGGTAAAAATCTACAACCTAAAAATAAACATGTCCAACATGATGGGATTTGGTATCGACAAATACCTTATGGCACTTGCAATTTCCGTTTTGCCACAACTTGTTGCGTTTGCCATATTCCAAAAACAAATAACCGGCACCAACGCAAAAAGTGGCATTAAAGGTTAAGATAGTAGTGGTTAAACGCCTGTTTTGGTTGTTTAAAACAATCCAAATAGTTGTGCAAAAGGTCAATGTTTTGATAAACGACAACGTGGAATTAGCAGTTTACACAATCAAACGTTTGCGTTTCAAAGGCGTAGTCAAAACAGCCGTGTAATACAAAATCACTCGTGCTAATTACAAAAATCAAAACTTATATAACAAACGTCTATGTGTTTTCAAAACAAAAATTTATCGTATTAGTAACAAAAAAACTGCCGATTGCATCCTTTTGCCTTTCGGCAGGTGTTTTTTATAGGAGTATTTTATGGGTAAAACTGCACGTAAACATTTTTTAGTAGATAGCTGGATTGTGGCAGAAGACGTTTTTCTGCCGGAGTTTAGCAAGGTTGCCGAGTCGGTTTTTAGCTTGGGTAACGAGTATATGGGCGCCCGTGGATTTCTTGACGAACGCACTTCCGCACCAAGCCTTGTAGGAACGTACCTAAACGGCATCTACGAGTACGGTATCGACAAAAATGCTACCGCCTACAAAGGCATTGTAACTCAAACGCATTTTATGGTAAACGTTGCCAACTATTTCGACCTATCGCTAAGCGTAAACGACACCAAAATAGATATGGCAACCACACCTCACGAAACTTACAAACGTTGGCTAAACATGCAAACGGGCAAACTGTTTCGCACTGTAACGTGGATTGCGGACGGAGTACGTCTAACTGCGCAGTTTTGCCGATTTTTAGATATGCAACAGTACAATCGCGCCTATCAACAGGTCGTTCTTACGGCGGACAAACCCTGTTGCTTGCAAATTGATGCTAATGTGCGTTTTGACGAAACACATTTCGGTCAACCTTCCCGTTGGCAAATAGACAAAATGTTGCCCAACGGATTGCAATGCAAAACACAATCCACCAACCAAACTGTGGCATGTTTGATGCACTGCGACGTTGACGGAACAGGTTGTACACACCAAACCAACAGCGACAAAGTGGTAACAAACAGTTTCACGTTGGAACTGCAACCAAACGTGCCTACAACTTTCACGCGATTTATTGCGGTAACGTCTTCCAAGCAAGGTAACGACGTTTTGGATGATGCAACGTTGCAACTGAACAGTGCAGTTGCCGAAGGCTACGCAAAGGCTGCAACACGCAACGACGTCTACTGGCAAAAGTTTTGGCAAAACTCCGATATTCAAATCGAAGGTGACGAACAAAACCAACAGGGCATACGTTTTTGCATATTCCAACTGCAACAAACTTATCACGGCGCAAACGAGCAAAACAATATCGGCGCAAAAGGTCTCACCGGCGAAGCCTATTCCGGTCACGCATTTTGGGATACGGAAACATATTGCCTACCGTATTACCTTTTCAATAACTTGGATGCAAGTCGCAACCTTTTGGAATACCGCTACAACACCTTAAACAACGCGCGTAAACGTGCCAAGGATTTGGATTGCAACGGCGCGTGCTATCCCATTGCAACACTCAACGGCGACGAAGCATGTTCGTTGTGGCAACACGCCAGTTTGCAAATGCAACCCTCCACAGGCGTTGCTTATGGCATTTATCACTACTACAACGTTAGTGGCGACAAGCAATTTTTGTACGGTCATGGTGTGGAAATGCTTGCGGAAATCTGCCGTTACTTGGTAACAAGGGGGCAGTGGGATGGCGACAACACCTATTTTGGTTACTACTGCGTTATGGGACCGGACGAGTTCCAAATGATGGTAAACCACAACACCTACACCAACTACATGGCGCAAAAAACCTTGCGTTTTACCCTGCAAGTGCTAAGCGAAATGCCGCAAACGCAAAAAATTGCCTTGCAAAACAAAATAAATCTTCGCGACGACGAAACTGCCTACTGGCAACTTTGCGCCGACAAAATGAAGATATTGTACGATCCAGATACCCTTCTGTACGAGCAACACGACGGATTTTTCCATCTTCCGCACGTGGACGTGGACAAAATTCCCGATAGCGAATTTCCGTTGTATTCCCACTGGAGCTACGACCGAATTTATCGCAACGACATGATAAAACAGCCGGACGTGCTGATGTTCCAACTGTTGTACAACAGTGATTTCTCTTTGGAGTGCAAACGCGCCAATTATCTCTACTACGAACCGCGTTGCATCCACGAGTCGTCACTCTCCCCATCCGTTCACTCCATTTTGGCAACGGAAATTGGTCGTCACGACGAAGCATACAACTTTTTTGCCTTTGCAACACGCATGGATTTGGACGACTACAACCGCAACACTCACGAAGGCTTGCACACAACAAGTATTTCTGCCGCTTGGCTCAACATTGTGTACGGTTTTGCAGGATTGCGTAGCGACAAAACGCTGTCCGTTGCGCCCGTATGCCCCCAACAGTGGAGCGGTTACACCTTCCGCCTAACAATCCACGGAAGTCTACTCACTTTCAAGGTGGATTGCGACGGCGTTACTATCACAAACGATGGCGAACCTGTCAACTTGCTTGTGTACAACGTCAACCATAACCTTATCGGTACAACAAGGATAAACAAATGCTGATAACCTCCCACGGCTACAATGCCGACCGCCTTGCACTGGGCGACAAATTGATAATAGGCAACGGCTGTTACGGCTATCGTGGCACGCTGGAAGAGCACACCAAAAAGCACTGCGTCGCGCTAAACGCAGGCGGTTTTTACGATCGTTGTGGCGACGGCTGGCGCGAACCGGTAAATATGCCAAATCCGCTTTTTGCGCAGGTAAAAATAAACGGTGTTTTGCTTGACGAAAAGCAGGTAACGAAACATACCGAACAGCTCAATTTGGACAACGGCACCTTTAGCCGAACAACGACCTACAACGTCAACGGTGTGCAAGTCACACTTAGTTCTGATCGATTTTTTCTGCAAACACGCAACGATTTGCTAGTATCACAGTTTACGTTGCAATGCAGTTGTCGGTGCGACGTAGTGGTGCGTTCGGGCATCGATTGTGACGTATGGAACATCAACGGAACGCACTTTTACCCAAGTAGCAAACAAACCAATCCGCTAAAGGCCGTTGCAATCACCAACGAAGGTAAAAACCTTTTTGTCGAGCTTACGGAAACTGCCACAGTAAAACCGTCACGTTGCCAAACAAAGGGCAACAAATTGCTAAACGTTTATAATGTGAGCGGAAACTTTTTCCAAATGGAAAGATATTGCCGTCTGCATACCGACTTGGTAAATTGCGAACCGTTGCCTGCGTTGGACTACAACCGCTTAGTTGAACAAAACAACAACTGGTGGACAAAAAAATGGCAAAGTAGCGGGGTGGAAATTGTCGACCAAAACAATTTGCAACTTGCCGTACAGTACAGCATTTATCAGCTTATAATCTACGCTCCCAAGGTGGAAGGCATTAGCATTTCCGCCCGTGGACTTTCCGGTCAAACCTACAAAGGTGCGGTGTTTTGGGATACGGAAATGTTTCTTGTTCCGTTTTATCTGCAAACGGACGTAGAAACTGCAAAACGACTAATACGGTATCGCATTGCCACGTTAGACGGAGCCAAACAAAAGGCACAAAGCTACGGCTACGACGGTGCGTTTTTCGCATGGGAAAGTCAAGACGGCGGTTACGATGCTTGCAGTGATTTTAACATTATCGACGTGTTTACTAACCGTCCTGTGCGCACCTATTTCAAAGATAAGCAGATACACATTTCTGCCGATATCGCAGTGTGTTTGTACAACGTGTACAAGCAAACAAAGGACGTCTCTTTGTTGGAAAACGGTGGTGCCGAACTACTTATCGAATGCGCAAAATTCTACTACAGTCGCAGTTACTACAACCACGTAAAACAACGTTTCGAGCTACTGGACGTTATGGGGCCGGACGAGTATCACGAGCGCACAAACAACAACGCCTACACCAACTACATGGCACACGAAACCGCCGTTGTGTCGCTAAAAACTATGGACGTACTCAAAAAATTGCGACCAAAAGCCTATGCGGAGCTTGCCGACAGGTACAAAACCGACCTAAAAAACATTGCTCGTTTCAAAAACAAATTGTATTTGCCACAACCCAACGAACAGGGGGTTATCCAGCAGTTTGACGACTACTTTAAGTTGGAAGACGTCTATGTTGACACGGTAAAATCCCGCTTGGTACATCCCAAGGAATACTGGGGTGGCAACACCGGCGTTGCTACACCAACAAGGGTTATCAAACAGGCAGACGTGGTTGCTTTGATGTGCGTTTTGCCCCACAGGTTTTCTTCGCAGGTCAAAAAGGCAAACTATTTGTTCTACCTTCCCTATACCGAACACGGATCCAGTTTGTCGGCATCCATGTATGCACAATGCGCGTGCATGGTCGGTTTGCAAGACGATGCCTATTTGTGGTTTCAAACGACAGCCACTTGCGATTTGGTAGGTGGTGGCAAAAAATACGCAGGCAATTTGTATATCGGCGGAACGCATCCTGCTGCTTGCGGTGGCACTTGGCTAACTATAACCAAAGGATTTTTCTCCCGCGGATTGCAATCGCTGCCCAAACAGGTACAACGGGTAACTTATCGTACGCAACGTAACAAAAGGAGTCTTTCACGATGATAAAAGGTGTAATTTTCGATTTGGACGGCGTTATTGTCCACACAGACAACTTCCACTATTTGGCATGGAAAAGGCTTGCCGATAGTTTGGGCATCTATTTCGACGAAAAAATCAACAACCGTTGCAGGGGTGTTTCCCGTATGGACAGTTTGGAAATTGTTCTTGGCGACAAATCTTCCAACTACACACAGCAGCAAAAATTAACTTTTGCCCAACAAAAAAACGATATCTACCGCAGTTTGCTTGGTCAACTAACCCCGCAATCGGTATCAACCGACGTTTTGCAATGCATCAACGGACTAAAATGCAAAGGTATTCGCATTGCAATCGGTTCGTCTAGCAAAAACACAAAGTACATTTTGCAACGTTTGGGTATTATCGACAGTTTTGACGCTATCGTGGATGGCAACGACATCACCCACAGCAAACCCCATCCAGAAGTTTTTGTAAAGGCAGCACAGGCACTTGGCTTGCCCGAAAGCGAGTGTATGGTGGTGGAAGATGCCTTTGCCGGTATCGACGCCGCTTTGGCGGGTGGATTTACCGCCGTTGCCATTGGTGAAGCCACCAACCACCCAAACAGACACTTTGCAATAAATACCCTTTCCGATTTGCTTGATATCGTGCAATAATTCCATTAAAAAATTGTTGTTTTAACAAATTTAGTTGATAGTGTTTGTGGTTAGCAAAGTTTCACAATGTATTATCACACAAATCCGTTTTGATAGCACGTGATTACTTTTCTTCCTTACCTTTACTATCTATATTTTACTCTTAACGAAAACTGAAAGGAAAAATTTCAAAAAGGTATTGAAATCCCCTTCGATTTGTGGTATCATATACCAGTATAGTGCCTAATTTTGCCGTTAGGTCGCTAATTCGAGTTTGGCATTTGAGGAAAACCGAGTTATTTTCGGCCAAAATAATGCACTCAAAAGGAGAAAATTTTATGGCAACAGTATCACTCAAGCACGTGTACAAAGTGTACGCAAATGCAGACGCTAAAAAGGGCGCAGAAGTTAAACCTGCCGTTTCCGATTTTTGCATGGACATTCAAGACAAGGAATTTATCGTTTTCGTAGGTCCATCCGGTTGCGGTAAATCCACAACTTTGCGTATGATTGCAGGTTTGGAAGAAATTTCCGACGGCGAAATCTACATCGACGACAAACTTGTTAACGACGTAGAACCCAAGGATCGCGATATCGCAATGGTTTTCCAAAACTACGCACTTTACCCCCACATGACCGTTTACGACAACATGGCATTCGGTCTTAAACTTCGCCGTATCGACGACGTTAAACGCGATAAGGAAGGCAACCCCGTTTTGGACGAAAACGGCAAAGAAATCCCCATCAAACGTAAGTACACCAAGCAAGAAATCAACGACAAAGTTATGGAAGCGGCTCACATCCTTGCAATCGAAGAGTATCTCGACCGCAAGCCCAAGGCTCTTTCCGGTGGTCAACGTCAACGTGTTGCACTTGGACGTACAATCGTTCGCAAACCAAAGGTATTCCTTTTGGACGAACCCCTTTCCAACTTGGACGCTAAATTGCGCGCAACCATGCGTAGCGAAATCATCAAATTGCACGACAAACTTGGCGCAACGTTTATCTACGTTACCCACGACCAAGTAGAAGCTATGACAATGGGTACCCGTATCGTTGTTATGAAAGACGGTTTTGTTCAACAAATCGGCGCACCCCAAGTTTTGTACGATAGCCCTGCAAACGTTTTCGTAGCAGGATTTATCGGAACACCTCAAATGAACTTCTTCAATGGTCACATCGACGGCAAAGGCAACATCACTTTTGCTAACGATCAAAAAATCAAACTTCCCAAGGCAATTTTGGAAAAATTCGACCTTGAACAAATCGGCAAAGGCAAAGATATCATCATGGGTATCCGCCCAGGTGACCTCAAACTTACCGATACACCCAAAGCAGGCGCAAGCGTTTCCGCAAGAGTTTCCGTTATCGAAGCACTTGGCAACGAAACAATCATCTATGCCGATTTGGACAAATCCACCGAGTTCTCTTTGGAAAAATCCGCAACAACCATCACCGCAAGCGTGAAAGTTCGCGAAATTCCTTCCCGTCAAGACGAAATCTTCTTCAATATCGACCTTGACACAATCCACCTTTTCGACAAGGAAACGGAACTCACTCTCAAAAAGTAAATTTAGTTTGATGCAAATTTAATTTTGATACCCAATGCACCGCAAAGGTTTATGCTTTTGTCGGTGCATTTTTTTTGTCTTCGTCGCAAAAGTCTGCTGACGTTTGGAAAGCATATAACTGCTATGGTTGGTAGATTTCAACCTTGTTTACAACGTGAAAACGTGTTCGCTTGCTGTAGGTGTATGGCGGTATGGCAACGCAATGCGGATTACCGTTTCTATATTTTTGCAAGCCTAATACTCGGCCACAATCAATATTATAAAAAACACGGTAGGGCGGTGGTTTGCTGCTCCTGCCACCTTGTATTCTATTGCTCTATATTTCCACTAATCTAATGCAAGCCAAAATTCCTATCGTAGAGCGCCGGCTTGATGCTATTGTTTTCTGTATATACGTTGGCAATTTTGTGTAAATATTTTCAAAATTGCGCCCATCTGCGGTGGCTTTTTCGCAAAATAAGGGGTAGTGGCACCGTTTGTTTAACAAAGTTGTGCATATCAAAGGCGGTTTTTGCTCAAAATCGGGCGAAATAAGTCTGTTATTTTTGTAAATTGCGCCCATCTGCGGTGGTACTTTACTTCCTTTTTTGCAAAACGGTTGATTTTATGCGCATATTAGTGGTATAATATATCCAAGTATGTATTTATAAGAGGTAGTATGAAAACCAAATTTAACGTAACGGGCATGACCTGTTCTGCTTGCTCCGCTCACGTGGAAAAGGCGGTATCAAAGGTGCAGGGCGTTACAAACGTAACCGTCAGTTTGCTAACCAATTCGATGACGTGTGAACACTCTTGCGACGTTCAGCAAATTGTTGATGCCGTTGTAAAGGCTGGCTATGGTGCCTCGGTAGAAGGCAAAAATCAACCGCTTCCCACCAAAAAGGCGCAAAGTGACATCCCCCTTTGGCGAGTTATATCGTCGTTGGTGCTGTGTTTGGCGCTGATGTACGTAGCAATGGGGCACATGGTACACTTGCCTTTGCCAAGTTTTTTAAGCGGAACACAAAATGCAACCAATTTTGCTTTGGTACAACTACTTTTGTGTTTGCCGGTGTGGTACATCAACCGCAACTATTTTATAGTGGGATTCAAACGTCTGTTTTCCAAATCTCCCAACATGGATAGCCTAATTGCCGTGGGCAGTAGCGCAGGCGCAATTTACGGCGTTATTATCATGTTTATGGTGGGCAGTGCGTTGGGCAACGGCGATTTTGCCACTGTGGAAACGTACCATCATCAACTTTATTTCGAGTCCTCCGCCATGATTTTGGCGCTTGTAAACCTTGGCAAGTATTTTGAAAGTCGTTCCAAACTTAAAACTTGCGACAGTTTGTCCAAGCTGAAAAACCTTGCACCCAAAAGTGCGATTTTGCTTGTGGATGGCAAAGAAGTCACAGTCGACTCCACAACAATCAAAGTGGGGGATATTGTAGTTGTAAAAGCAGGCATGGTTTTCCCTTGCGACGGAACGGTTATCAAAGGCAGTTGCTTTGTCGATCAAAGTGCGCTAACGGGCGAGCCTGTTCCTGTGGAAAAACAGGTAGGCGAAAACGTTGTTGGCGGATGTGTTAGCGTGGGCGGATTTGTCCACGTGCAAGTAACGTCCGTTGGCGAGGAAAGCACCTTGTCCAAAATTATTGCCCTTGTGGAAAGTGCAAGCACGTCCAAGGCACCCATCCAAAAACTTGCCGATCAAGTTTCGGCTGTGTTTGTACCTATCGTTATGGCAATTTCCCTTGTAACGCTTGTTGTGTGGCTAATTGCAGGCAACGGATTGTTCAACTCGTTGGACTTTGCAATTTCCGTGCTGGTTATCAGCTGTCCGTGTGCGTTGGGACTTGCAACCCCCGTTGCGCTTATGGTGGCAACAGGCAAAGGCGCGCAAAACGGAATACTTATCAAAAACGGCGAGATCTTGCAAAAACTGTCCACTGTGCAAACGGTCGTGCTGGACAAAACCGGCACGGTAACGGTTGGTAAACCTGTTGTTGCCGACGTTGTTACGACTGCTAACGTTACGGAATTTTTGTCCGTTGTGGCAGGTATCGAAAAACAAAGCGAACATCCCCTTGGTAAAGCGGTGGTGGACTATGCCAAGTCGCAAAAGGTAACGCTTGCTCTTCCTACGGATTTTCAAACGGTGGTTGGTCACGGTGTTACCGCAACGGTAGACGGTGTAAACTATGCCGTGGGAAACAAACGCCTTATGGATAGCCTCAATGTCGATTTTCCCGTCGATTTGCAACAATACAAGGGCAAAACACTGCTTTTGGTTGCAAAAGATAATGTCTTTTGGGGGATTATAACGGTGGGTGATCAAGTAAAACCTACGTTGCAATTTGCCATCGAACAACTTAAGTCGCAGGGAATCAAAACGGTTCTGCTAACAGGCGACAACGCATATTCCGCGCAGGAAGTTTGCAAACAAGTTGGCATCGACAGTTATTTTGCCGACGTGCTACCCAGCCAAAAGGCGGAAAAAATTTCTCAACTAAAACAAACGTCTGTATGTGCAATGGTGGGCGACGGTATCAACGATGCGCCTGCTCTTGCCACTGCCGACGTTGGATTTGCCGTAGCCAACGGCACGGATATTGCAATGGACAGTGCCGACGTTATTCTTGTGCAAAACGATTTGCAAAGCGTTGCAACGGCAATTAGGCTTTCCAAAGCAACGGTAAAAAATATCAAACAAAACCTGTTTTGGGCATTTTTCTACAACGCACTGGGCATCCCTTTGGCGGCAGGTGTGTTGTATCCTGCGTTTGGAATCAAACTGGTTCCCATGTTCGGCGCACTTGCAATGGCATGTTCAAGCTTGTTTGTGGTAACAAACGCCTTGCGACTTAACCTTTTCAAACCCAAAACGCAATCGGCGCAGTGTTGCACTTTGTCGCAAAACAAAACGGAGATATCCACAATGAAATTTCAACTTTATATCAACGGTATGATGTGTTCGCACTGCACAGGCAGAGTAGAACAAACTTTGCGCTCGTTGGAGGGCGTAACGGACGTTGTCGTTAGTTTGGAAGGTAAATATGCCCAAGTAACCACCACAATTCAAACTGCGGAAACGCTCAAAACGGCGGTCGAACAGCAAGGCTACACCGTAGTTGACGTACAACAATTTTAACCTAACGTTTGCAAAAGGGAACAATCCAACTGGCAACGCCTATTCGGCAAAAATATTTTTGCAGACGGCAACTATCTAACTAACGGATTTCTGCAAAGGTGCAAGACGCTTTGTCAAAACGACAGCACCGACGTTGCAATATGGTAGTTTGTCCTTTTTGTGTGGCAATCCTTAAAAAAATAGCAAATTCGGTTGTGTATTGCAGTGATATCATACAAAAACCGTAAAAAATTGCATATTCCTTTCATATAATAGGGGTATGAACAATTCTTTCTCGCGTTGTATCGACCAAATTTGCGGTCACGAAATAACATCCCTTGCCACCTACAAATATTCCGTCTACGGTGGAAATACCGTAGTTTTGGAAGGGCACAAAGGCATTTGCCACTACTCTCTGGACAAAATCGTCTTTCAGGTGGGCAAGCAACGATTGTTCATCGTGGGCAAAAATTTGCAAATCCGCTGTTTAGATAGGCATTTTGCCGTGGTAGTTGGCGAAATTTGTGCTGTTGAGGTGAGCAGATGAGCTACACCAAAGTGACTTTTTGCGGGCTCAACCTTGCGCGGCTACTCAATCGCATTTGCAAGGATGGTATAAAAGTGCTTTCCGTTACCAAATGCGGACAAACCTGCACGGTAAAGATACCACTCAAACACAAAAAACGCCTGTTGTTCCTACTAAAAACCAACGGCTACAACGTCACTGACGTGCAAAACCTTGGCACAGCAAAATTTTGTGACTTTTGCAAAAGGCATTTTGTGATCGTTTTTGCGCTGATTTTTTCCGTTGTTGGTTGCGCGGTTTTGTCTAACTATTGTTGCAAAATCGTGGTAAGCGGAGATCTTCCAAGGGATATGGTTATCCCCCAAATGCAGTCGTTAGGCGTTACCATCGGCACAAATCTAAGTAAACTAAACGTGGACAATTTGGAAAACGCCCTTGCAACCCACCTTAACGCGACGTATGCAATCGTCACGCGCAAAGGCAGTGTTTTGTACGTGCAAACGGTAGCAAAAAAGCAAATTGATCCGCCCATAAATATGCACAAACGACGAGATATCGTTGCCACGTGTAACGGCATTGTGCAAAGTATTCTGTGCGAACAGGGCACTTCCGTTGTCAACGTGGGCGATTTTGTACGCAAGGGAGATTTGCTTATTGTTGGCGAACGGCATTTTAACGACGGTTCCGCGCAGGACGTGTACGCGCTGGGCAAAGTGGTGCTTACTCGAACCGCTTCCGCCTTTGCCGAATACGTTGGCACCAAAACGGAAATCCAACGCACGGGGCAAACTCAAAAGGCAACACACGTGGTGCTTTTTGGCAAATCCTACGGTAAAAAGAGTAACTACGAAAGTTACCAAACTGACGTTAAAAGTGCATTTTTGTATCCCTTAAACCTACAAATACAGTATATCACGTATCATCAAACTGCGCTCGTAACCACCAAAGCGACTTTGGAGGAATGCACGAGTATACTTATGCAACAAGCACTGCAACAGGCAATGCAAAGTTGCGATTTTGACGTAATCAACACACAATTTGTAACGTCGGCAAATGGCGTAACGGCTATTTTGCAAGGACAAGAAACTATAACCTAAGGAGAAAAACTTTGCTATCTAAAAAAATCGAAGTGGAGTCGATGGACGAACTTGTCAAACTGTTTGGTCCGTTTGACGAAAATATCAAAGCAATTTGCAACGCTTTCGACGTAAAAGTCGTTATGGCGGAAGGTCAAAGTTGCTTGCTCGGCGAAGAACAAAACGTCGAAATGGCGTGCGCCGTACTAAAAAAATTGCGTAGCTTTATCTACAAAGGCGATTCTATCGATATCGGTCGCGTAAACTATCTTTGCGATTGTGCCAAAGGGGACAAATTGGACGAAGTGGATCAACTTTTGGACGACGTCGTTGCTATCACCAACAAAGGCAAACCTATCAAAAGCAAAACGGTAGGGCAAAAAAAGTACGTCGACTTGATGAAGCGCAAAACAATCACCTTTGGTATCGGTCCTGCAGGCACGGGCAAAACCTATCTTGCCGTGGCAATGGCGGTAAACGCCTACAAGGCAAAACAGGTAGAAAAAATAATTCTCACTCGTCCTGCAGTGGAAGCGGGCGAAAAGTTGGGATTTTTGCCCGGTGATTTGCAAGAAAAAGTCAATCCCTATCTGCGACCATTGTACGACGCTCTGCAAGAAATGTTGGGCATCGACACCTACGGCAAAATGATGGAGCGTGGCACAATCGAAATTGCACCCCTTGCATATATGCGTGGTCGCACATTATCTAACGCATATATCATCTTGGACGAAGCGCAAAACACCACCAAGGAACAAATCAAAATGTTCCTTACACGTCTTGGAGAAAACTCCAAAATGGTAATAACGGGCGACCTTACGCAAATCGACTTGCCAAGCGGTCACACAAGCGGACTAAAACACGCCGTAAAAATACTAAAGAATATCGAGGATATAGGCATTATGCATTTTTCGGAAAAGGACGTTGTTCGTCATCCGTTGGTGCAACAAATTGTCAAAGCCTACGAAACAGAGGCACAACATGGTAAAAAAGATTAAAAGTTCCATCAACTGGAAAAAGGTAATTTGGCTTTATATTTTGGCGTTTGTTGCCTTTTCGGCAATAACAATTTTGCCAAACCACCAAAAGGGCGACTACATCAAAGTGATAGTGCAACTTGTTGCAACGGCATTTTTGCTGTTTGCATTGGGTGCTTATACCTACTTTGCCGACAAAGCCACTTTGGAACGCGCTCGCAAAACGCTTGCAACAATCATTACGATGATAATTTCCTACTGTGTTATTTGGCTTTCCGCCTTGTGGAAGTACGGCTACAATATCGTCCCTTTTGCATTGTGTAGCCTTGTGTTGTCTTTGATTGTGTCCAACAAAACGGGATTTTTTGCTAACTTTGTAGTTATCATGCTGTACTTTATGCAGATGATCAACTGGCAAAACAACGCAACTTTGGCATCGGAAAACCTGTTCTACCTGCTGTTTGGCGGACTTATCGAAGCAGTTTTGACGGCGTTTGTTCTTGGTGGACAGTACAGCCGTATCAAGTACGTTGCCATCGGCTTTTTTATGGGTATCGTTTCGGCAATCTGCTTCGTTGTAAGTTACTCCATATTTGTGGAACGCACACTGTGGTCGTGGCAAGAACTTGGCACTTGCATTGCTTGGTCGTTTGCAAGCGGTATCGCTTCGGTAATGCTAATGTTTATTATCGTGCCATTGTTCGAGCGTATGTTCAACATCGTTTCGGTGTTTAGATATGCGGAAATTGCCACCAGCGACACTCCGCTTATGCGCCAACTTTTCCAAAAGGCCCCCGGCACCTACAACCACAGTTTGACGGTTGCCAACTATGCCGAAGCGTGCGCCGTTGCCATCGGTCAAAGCGCAATCGAAGCCCGCGCAGCAGCCTACTACCACGATATCGGCAAGATGAAAAACCCCTTGTATTTTTCGGAAAACCAATTTAACGGCAACAACCCCCACGATGCAATGACTCCGGAAGCAAGCGTTAGCATGATCAAAACGCACACGACCTACGGACTTGCCTTGGCAAAGGAGCACAACCTTCCGTTGGAAGTGCAATCGGCAATTATCGAACACCACGGCACAATGCCTTTGAAGTATTTTTACCTAAAGGCGCAAAAGTACACCGACGGAACCTTGCCGTACGACGGTTATTGCTACGATGGACCCAAACCACAAAACAAAATTTCCGCAATACTGATGATTTGTGACGCGTGCGAATCGGCTTTGCGTGCTTCAACGGACATTTCCGCCGCGGAGAAAATCGTGGACGGCATTGTTAGTGAACGTTTCACCTTTGACCAATTTTCCGAATGCGATATCACCATGAAGGAAATTGATATTATCAAAACAACCATTCTAACCACCTACTTGGGCATCAAGCACAAGCGCGTTAAGTACCCCGACGTAAAATTGGAGAGTGACCTAAAATGAAAATTTACTTTAGCGGTGTAGGATTTTTCCGCAAACACGCCATCAAAAAACTTTTGGAAAGTGCCCTAAAACACCTCAACCAACCAAGCGAACTGCTGGAAATGTCCCTTTCCATCGTGGACGAAGAGCAAATAAAACAACTCAACAACCAATTCCGCGAAGTGGACAAGGTCACGGACGTGTTGTCCTTCCCCACTTGCGACAACCCAACTCGCGGTGCAATCACAGTGGTGTGCGACGAAGTAAACCCCGAAACGGACCTTGTAAATATCGGCGACGTGGTAATTTGCTTGCAACGTGCCAAAGAACAAGCCGTGGAATACGGTCACAGCCTAAAACGCGAACTATCCTTCTTGGCGGTACACGGATTGTTGCACTTGCTTGGCTACGACCATATCACCGAACAAGACGAGCAACAAATGGTGCAACTGCAAAAGGAAATTTTGCAACAAGCAGGCATCAACAGATAACTATATTTGCAAACTTTTTTAAGGACGCTTGTTGACAGATTGAAAAGCACTTGCAACTTTACACGGTTTAACATACTCAACGTCACAAAACTGCACCTTTAACAACACAAAAAGTATAGTTAAACTTCCGTTTTTGTGCAAAATTGTAAAGGTCAAACCGTATCGTCGGTCGTAGAGTTAGCCAATCAAAAACATCCATATCCCACAAGAAATATTTGTTATCAAAACAAATACGACTTCTCAATCCGTGCAGTTGCAAAAAAGGTTTACTAATCAAAATATCTCTCACTTGCGCAATTTAGATATCAAATTTTCAAAATCTATATTATCAACGTCGAAATTAAACAAAGGACTACAATGAGAAAAACAGGATTTATCGCTATCGTAGGACTTGCCAACGCAGGCAAATCCACCTTGCTAAACGCACTTATTCAACAAAAGGTAAGCATCGTTTCCCCCAAACCGCAAACCACGCGCGACTCTATCATGGGCGTTTGGACGGACGACCAATCGCAAATTGTTTTTGTTGATACGCCGGGATTTTTGCAAAGTAAAAACGCCCTTGGCGACTACATGCTAAAAAGTATCGACAACGCCGTAGACGACGTGGATTGCGTAATGGTGGTTGTGGACGGTCACGACGGAATTAGTGATCGCGAAATCGCACAAATCACCAAGTACACCAAACAAAGTGCACCGGTCGTTGTGGTAATTACCAAAATCGACATTTCCCAAAAGGAAAAACTGTTGCCGGAGCTTGCCAAGCTAAACCAAATCCAAGGTATCGACCAAGTTTTTTGCGTATCTGCAAAGCGCAACAACGGTGTTGAGGAACTAAAACAAGCTCTCAAAAAGTATCTTACCGGCACGGAAATGTACTTCGAAGAGGACGACGTCACCGACAAAAGCGAACGTTACCTTGTTTGCGAAATCATCCGCGAAAAGGTTTTGATTGCTTGCGAGGCGGAAATTCCCCACGGAATTGGTATTGCGCTAAACAAATTTGCCTACGAAAACGGTGGCTGGAATATCGACGCAACCATTTTGGTGGAAAAAGCATCGCACAAACCAATCGTTTTGGGTAAACACGGTGCCATGATAAAAAGTATCGGCATCCACGCGCGCGAAAGTATCGAAAAACTTATGCAATCACCGGTATTTTTGACGCTTTGGGTAAAAGTCAAGGAAGATTGGCGCAACAATCCCAGCGTACTTAACGAACTTGGCTACTCCAATCGCAAAAAGGACTAATTGCTGTTTGTTGCAAAACGATTTGTTGCACGTTACAACTAAATGCATTTTGTGACCGTCACAACTTGTATCAATTTTCAATACTTTAAGAGAAAAGTTACCATATCAAAATATTTGCCCAAACTGCATAATTACCCTTCAAAAACTCCAAACTAAAACTGATACCTTTCGGTTTTGGTAACAAATGGAAACGCAACAATGTTCTTGCGATGTTGGTATCAGGTTGTTTGTGATCTGGTTTTCGATAACGCAAATTGTCGTTACACAACAAACCTTTTTGTGATCATTCACTTGATAAACCGCCATATCGTTAGCGGTGCAATAAACGTAAAAGGCAATTGTTTTTTTGCTTGTTTTTCTGTACAAGGCTGTTGTGTTTGCGTTATCACTTTAACACACAAAACCACTTGCAAATTTGTTTGTATCACAACAAATGTTACCAAACTTGCCATTAAAGGTATCAAAAACGGACGTTTAAGGGGTGCTTTGATGAAAAACGTAGTTTGGAAACTTTTTGAACAAACGGGCAACGTAGCGTACTATCTACTGTATAAGGAACTTACCAAAAATGGACGTAACAACAAAAGCCATCGTCCTAAAAACAACTGACTATGGCGAAAGTGACAAGTTTATATTGCTTTACTCGTTGGACTACGGCAAAATTTCCGTCCACGCAAAGGGCATCCGCAAGGCAAAAGCAAAGTTGAAGTTTGCCGGCGATACCTTTTGCTTTGGCAACTACGAGCTTGCTCAAACGGGCGACCGTTTTGTGCTGAAAACTTGCGACCAACTGGAAAGTTTTTTCTCTCTGCGAGAAGATATCGTAGCATACTACTCCGCTTGCGCCATTGCCGAGTGCCTTGTTAACTACACGGAAGAAGGGCAAAGCGAACCGCACCTTTTTGTGGAAACTTTGCGCGCATTTCAGCAACTGATTGCAGACGTCAACCCCCTAACCGTTGTGTTGCGCTACATGTTGGGATTTGTAAAGTCGCAGGGATTTGCGCTGGATTTCAAACGTTGTGCCGAGTGTGGCTCCGTTGCAAAAAAAATGTTTTTGGATTTTCAAAAAGGCGGTATTTTGTGTGATGCTCACCGCACGGCGGAAAGCATTGCCGTGTCTCCGCGAGTGGTATCTGCTTGCAATTTACTGGAAGATATGCCCTTCGATAAGCTAAAAACGGTAACGTTTTCCAACGAACTGCTCAAAGACGCTTTGGACGACGTTGCAAAATACGTCGCGCACAGCTTCTCTCCAAACAAAAGTTTGACGGAACTGCTGCACTTGGCGTAAAATGTTGATGGTATATTGTATAGGGTATAGACTCTGCAACCGTCGTTGAGCCCTACGTGTTCGACTACGCTCAAGGTGACAGGGCACGTTGCCTGTGGTAAATATTTGGTTGTTGGCAGTACAATCGTCGGCACTTGGGTTTGTGTATAGTATCAATCAAGAAAAAACATATAATTCCAATCAAAAGAGAAGCCGAAAACGTACGTTACCGCCAACCACAACACAAAACATCATATTTCCATCGTAGGGCAGGTGGTTTGCTTCGTTTTTTTATATCACGTCGGTGCATTGTATCTACATATTTTACACTCATATCGCAGTAGCACCAACTACTGCTTTTTTGTTGCCATCCACTACGTCGGCACTTGGGTTTGTGTATAGTACCAATCAAGAAAAAACATATAATTCCAATCAAAAGAGAAGCCGAAAACGTACGTTACCGCCAACCACAACACAAAACATCATATTTCCATCGTAGGGCAGGTGGTTTGCTTCGTTTTTTTATATCACGTCGGTGCATTGTATCTACATATTTTACACTCATATCGCAGTAGCACCAACTACTGCTTTTTTTATTCAATCCGCAGTTTTACGTGCATTTTTTGCGTGTTATTTGTCATTTTTGCCTTCAATACCCCGCAATTTGTTTGCCTTTATTATTAATTAGTGATAAAATATATACAAAGTCGTAGCAGTAGGGCTTGTATCTACTGTAATTTTTAAGGGATAAGTGTTGCAGCGCGTTTTTACCGTTGTGAACTTATTTTTTTATATATTGAGGTTTTTATGATTTTTGGAAAACACATCAACAAGTTTTACGTCAAGTACGTCTTTGCGCTGTTGCTTGGCTTGGTTGCGCTTGTTGCCGTCGACTACTTCCAACTGAAAATCCCCGAGTACTACGGTATGGTTATCAATGGTGTAAACAATGGCGTTGTTGATTTTAATGGTCAAACCGTTGCTTTCGATATGGACTTTTTGTTCAATCACATTTGTTTGCCCATGTTTTTGGTAGCATTGGTGATGGTTGCGGGACGTTTTTTGTGGCGTATTTGCTTTTTTGGTAGTGGTATCAAAGTAACGCGCGACCTTCGTCGTGAAATGTTCGACCACTGCAAAGATTTGAGCTTGCAATACTATCACCGCAACAAAGTGGGCAACTTGATGAGCCTTTTTACCAACGATTTGGACACCATCGAAGAGTGTTTTGGTTGGGGCATTTTGCTTGCTTGCGATATCGTGTTTTTGGGCGGTATGGCAATAGTAAAAATGTTTATGATGAACTGGGTTATGACCCTTCTGTCGCTAATCCCTATGGTATTTTTGGTATCGATAGGTATTATCGTGGGCAAATATCTAACACTCAAATGGGATGCTCGCCAAGAGGCTTTTTCCGATTTGTCCGACTTTGCGCAAGAAAGTTTTTCCGGCATTGCCGTTATCAAGGCGTTTGTAAAGGAATTTAAGGAACTGCTTGCATTTAGACGTCTAAATCGCAAAAACGAGGATGCCAACATTGCCTATACCAAACTTTCCGTAACGCTCAACGTATGCGTTACGATGTTTGTAGAGTCCACCGTGGCAATCATTTTGGGTTACGGCGGATATCTCGTGCACGAAAAGGTGTTCGATGCCGGCATGCTTATGGAATTTATCGGCTACTTTACCAGTATCGTTTGGCCCATGATGGCAATCACCGATATGATCGATATGTCCTCTCGCGGAAAAGCATCACTAAAACGTGTATCCGACCTTTTAGATACCAAGCAAGACGTTGCCGATAGTGCAGATGCGCAACCCATCGACCACGTGGACGGTCAAATCACTTTCAACAATCTAACTTTCCGCTACCCCGATGGCGACTACGACGCACTTAGCAACGTATCTTTCAACGTCAACGCAGGCGAACTTGTCGGCGTTGTGGGCAAAACGGGATGTGGAAAAAGTACCGTTGCCGATATAATTCTTCGTTGCTACAACGTTCCTGATGGTACCGTTTTTGTGGATGGAAAGGACGTCAACAGTATCACAATCGACAGTCTGCGCGATTTTTGCGCCTACGTTCCGCAAGATAACTTTTTGTTTAGTGATACAATTTCCGCAAATATCGGTTTCTCCACCGACGACGCAACCCAGCAGGAAGTAGAAAAATACGCCGAGCTTGCCGACGTTCACGATAACATTGTAGAGTTCCAATACGGCTACGATACAATTCTTGGCGAACGTGGTGTAACCTTGTCCGGCGGACAAAAACAGCGTGTATCCATTGCACGTGCACTAATCAAACAGGCACCCATTCTAATTTTGGACGACTCCGTTTCCGCAGTTGATACCAACACCGAAAAGGTAATTTTGGAAAACTTGCGCAATACCCGTCAAGGCAAAACGACGTTGCTTATTGCTCACCGTATTTCCACCGTGCAAGATTTGGACAAAATCATCTTGTTGGACGACGGCAAAATTGTTGACGTCGGTACCCACCAAGAACTGATTGAACGTTGTCACGAATACAACGTGATGGTGGAATTGCAAAAACTCGACGAAGAAAAGGGGGATAACTAATATGAAAGAATATCTACCGCTTCTTGTCGTCGGCGCAATAGTAGGCGTTATAGCCGCCGTTTTGATTGTGGTGTACGCCCTTGTAAAGGACAAAAAGGAAAGCATGGGGTTCGACCGCAAAATGAAGGACGGCGAACTGTTCTCTCGTTTGCTAAAGTACGCAAAGCCCTACTGGAAAAACTTCCTTTTGGTGCTGTTTATAATGATTTTGTCCATTGCGTTCAGTTTGGTTTCCCCTTTGTTTATTTCCGATATTCAAGGTCTAATCAAAACACCTACAGGGTTCGAAATGAGCGACCTGATTATTCGCGTGGTAATCTACGTTGCAATTTTGATCGTATCGCTTACTTGCACATATTTTCAATCACTCATTTTGCAAGCAACGGGACAAAAAATCGTATCACAACTACGTGAAGACGCATTTAATCACATCGAAAATTTGTCCCACGCGCAACTGTCCAAAATTCCCGTGGGCAAACTGGTTACTCGTGTTAGCAACGATACGCACGCAATATCGCACATGTTTACCGGCATGATTGCCAACCTTGTGCAAAACTGCTTTGTTATCGTGGGCGTGGTAGTTATGATGTTTTCTATCAACTACATGCTAACGCTAATGATTCTTTGCTTTGTTCCATTTATAGTGCTGTTTACCATCATTTTCCGCAAGTTCTCTCGTAGAGCGTACCGTAGAGTTAAGGACGGCACAACGGATATCAATACCTTCCTTTCGGAAAACATGTCCGGCATGAAGATCATTCAAATTTTCAACCGTCAACAAGCCAAAATGGAACAGTTTGACGACAAAAATAGCAAACTGTACAAAGCAGTGCGTGGCGAAATTTTGGTATTTGGTATTTTCCGTCCGCTAATCTACATGTTGTACATCCTTTCGGTACTGTGCCTGTTCTACATGGGTAGCCGTGGTGTTATCAAAGATACTCACTTTATGGGACAGGTTATCACCAGCGAAACCATCGTTGCGTTTTATATGTACATCTCCAAGTTGTTCAACCCGTTGCAATCGTTGGCGGAACAATTCCACCGTTTGCAATCGGCGTTTGCTTCGGCAGAAAAGATATTTACCGTTATGGACATTCAACCGGAAGTTGTGGATAGTCCCGATGCAATCGAACTGGACGAAGTTAGGGGTGAAATTGAGTTTAAGAACGTTTGGTTTGCCTACAACGAAGGCGAGTGGGTACTAAAGGATGTTTCCTTCCACGTCAACGCCAACGATACCGTTGCATTTGTTGGCGCAACGGGCAGTGGCAAAACAACCATTTTGTCCTTGCTGTGCCGTAACTACGATATTCAAAAGGGACAAATCTTGCTGGACGGTATCGACGTCCGCAATATCAAAATTGCATCACTGCGCAAGCATTTCGGTCAAATGTTGCAGGACGTTTTTCTGTTTGCAGGCACAATCCGTAGCAATATCGTTTTGCACGACAACTTTACCGAAGAACAAATTTTGGAAGCGTGCAAGTACGTAAACGCCGATACCTTTATCAACAAACTTACCAACGGTTTGGATGAGGAAGTGCGCGAACGTGGCAACAACTTCTCCGCAGGTCAACGTCAACTATTGTCCTTTGCGAGAACAATCATCCACCGTCCGGAAGTTATGATTTTGGACGAAGCAACGGCAAATATCGATACGGAAACGGAAGTGCTAATTCAAGACAGTCTAAACAAAATGATGAACATTGGCACAATGCTTATCGTTGCACACCGACTTTCCACAATCCAACACGCCGACAACATTATCGTGCTTTCTCACGGACAAATTGTTGAGCAAGGCAACCACGACCACTTGCTAAAACTAAAGGGAATGTACTACGATTTGTACACCTTGCAGTTTACAAAGGAACAACTTACCAAAAAACAAAAGGCGTAGTTGCAAACTGCCGTGTTGTGTTTGACGTATCTGCACAATGATAGAGTGGTGTCAAATTGCGAACGTTTGCATCCGCTATCTTTACACAAAACTACAAAATCTCTCGGTAATGATTAGTTATCGAGAGATTTTTTGTTCGTTGGTTTATAAACACAGTTTTTAGCCCGTCCACTTTCGGCAAATTATCTTGTAAACCACAACCGACCAAACTCAATCCAACGATAACTTGCAATAAACTATTACAAAAATATCCCCTAAACTGCGCAATAGCACGATATTTCAAAATGTTGAAACGTTCTGCTAATTTTTATGTGCAAATTGTTGCAAACTATCACAAAAAATGGTACAATGCAAGTGAAAAAAATCAAAGGAGATTTCACTAATGAGCAAATTCTTTTTGTCTACCGATTCCACGGCAGATTTGTATCAAGATGAAATAAACGCCATTGGGTGCGGATTTTTACCATTGACTATCGCTATCGAACGTGACGGCGAAACGACTTTTGTAAAAGATAATTTCCAAAACCAACAAGAGTACGTTCAATTTTTTGAAATGCTCAAAGATAAATCCAACAACGTTTCCACTTCCAAAAACAACACGGAAATTCACCGTGAGTACTTCGAATCCCTTGCCAAAGCAGGTCACAACAACGTTTTGCACTTTACCATCAGCTACGGACTTGCCAACACCTTGGATAACGCCGAAGAAGCTGCAGCAATCGTAAAGGAAAAGTACCCCAAGTTTAACGTTAAGGTTGTGGAAAGTTGCACAACAACCGTTGGTCAAGGTATGCTTGTTCGTATCGCTGCAAAAATGCGTGACGAAGGCAAATCTCTTAACGAAACGTACGACTACGTGCAGGAAGTTAAACATCGTATTCAACACTTTATCATGGTGGACGATCTTTTCCACCTAAAAAAGGGCGGTCGTGTTAGCGGTGCAGCGGCAACAATCGGCACTTTGTTGCAAATAAAGGTTATCATTTCCTTCGATAAGGAAGGCAAACTAAAGGTTACCAAAAAGGTTTCCGGTGGCAAACTAAAGGCTATCGAAACCATTTTGAAGGACGTAGAACAATTTACCTTTGCCGACGATTGCTATCCAGTTGTGGTGCACACCGGCAACGAAGAACTTGCTCAAAAGTTTGCGCAAAAAATTCAAGACCGCTTTGGTATCACTCCGGAAATCCGCATCATGGGACCGACCATTGGTTGTCACGTTGGCTCCGGCGCAGTTGCTTTTGCATTTATCGCAAACGAACAACGCCCGTTCTAACGTCCACGGCATCCCCTTTGGTACCGTTGTTCCAAGATTAACTAAGTCAAAATGGAAAAGTAGAGGTTGTGTTAAAATTTGATTTGCTTGCTAAACGGCAATTGAAAAGCAACACCCCAACGCTTATTAGCCTGCAAAAAAGCTCAAATCCAATTCTCGTCTCAAACAAAAACGCCCATTTTGATTGGTAACATATCAAATACCCAAAATCCCGTAGAGTTTTCTCCACGGGATTTTTTAAACTATTGCGTATTAGACAAAATGTTATTGCTCGACTTTTTGTTATCTTAACGTTTGGTGTAAAACGAAACGCTATTGCGTTATTTTTTTGCCTCAACGTTTAGTATAGAATTGTTTTTCCACACTCCAACGGGATTTTTTAAACTATTGCGTATTAGACAAAATGTTATTGCTCGACTTTTTG
>CAZDLE010000005.1:39708-42449 GCA_964506035.1 uncultured Oscillospiraceae bacterium
TTATCTTAACGTTTGGTGTAAAACGAAACGCTATTGCGTTATTTTTTGCCTCAACGTTTAGTATAGAATCATTTTTCCCACCCCAACGTTTTAAATATTTATTGTCTATTCGTAAGCCGTTGAAACAATCCTTTTCATCTCCCCTTTGCAAAAAATCCGCAAAAATTTTCCGTTGGGTATTGAATATTGCCCCATCCTATGGTATAATGTGGATGGAAGAAAAGTCCTATTTCTTCTAATAAAGAGTTTGGAGGTATTACTATGAAACTCGAAATAGTAACAAAAAACTATCACGTAACGGACAGACTTGAACAAATTTTGATTGGCAAAACCAAGCGTTTGGACAAGTATTTCCCTGATAGCCAAACCCCCTGCAAGATTGTTTTGACCGACCAAGGACGCACCTGCAAGATGGAAATTGCCATCAACTACCATGGCAACTACGTCCGCGCGGAAGTTTCCGGCGACACAATGTACTACAATATCGACACGTGTTTGCCCAAACTTGAGCGTCAAATTGTCAAACACCGCGACAAGCTTAGCAAGTCCTACAAAATGCCGGAAGTTTCCAACGACTACGAATTTGTTTCCGACGTGGAACCCAAAGTGCCGTTTGAAATCAGCAAGGTAAAGTCCTTCGAAGTTGGCCGTATGACTCCGGAAGAAGCAGTGGAAAGTTTGGATATGCTGGATCACGATTTTTACGTATTTGTGAACCAAGCAACAGACAACGTAGAAATTGTCTACCGCAGGAAGGACGGCACAATCGGTCTTCTGCAACCACTAATTTAGCACTTGACGTTTGCATGTTGCAAGCGACAATAAAAACTCGGTAACGATTTGCCCAAATGCGGACGTTAACGTACGCGATAATAGTGCAACAATGCGCGTACTACTTTGATTTTGGCACGGACGATTTGTAACGTGCGATAGGTTAGCAAGCAAGTTGAAGTGGCTTGATAACATTCCACACAAGTAACCTTTTGTGCGTCAATGTCACAAAAAAGTGCATACGTATTGCAAATTTGCCGACAAATAGATAACTAACTTTGCTTGCGGAAGGATCTTTGTCTTTCTGCAAGCAATTTTTAATGTAAAACAAAAAGAGCAAACACGTTTTTATGTTTGCTCTTGTTTTTTAGTCTTGTTGTGCAACGTAGCGTGCGCGCTCAAACACCGTTTGGTACGTCAAAGGTCCGCAGGTGGGGTAGTGCAAAAATTGATACGTGCAAATCAAATTGTTATTGTTGTTGTGTAAGATACTTGTTTACGATTGCAAGGTATTCGTCCTTGGTGATTGCACCCTTTTCGTAAAGGTCGCGAGCAATCTTAAGTTTTTCCAACACCTTTTTGTCCAAAACGTCGTTGTGTTCGTAGGTGGTATCGGCAACTTCGCTAACACTGCCGTAGTCCTGTGCCATAAACAGCACGTCGTCGTCCGCAACTTCGTCGTCACCTTCGCCGTCTTCTTCCACGGTGATAACAATTTCGTCGTCTGTTTGCAAAGCCTTTGCCTTTCTTCTTGCGCGTTTAACTGCCGAAGTTGTTGCGATAAAAATCAAAATGAAGATTACCGCGCCACCGCCCAGTACAAGCAAGTAGAGTTTTTGACGGGATTCAAACATTATTTTGCTAAACCATCCGGTAACTCCGCCCACGATAACAAGTGCCAAAAGTGCCAAAATGGAACCGGCAACAATGCTTCCGCCACGTTTGCCGTACAGCAACATATTTGTTGCCAACAGCAACAAAATGGTTGGCAAAAGGAAAACAACGCACAAAACAGCCCACGTGTAGCTTGCGCTGATGCCAACTGTC
Organism: uncultured Oscillospiraceae bacterium; assembly: GCA_964506035.1. GTDB lineage: Bacteria > Bacillota > Clostridia > Christensenellales > CAG-314 > Fimimonas. The sequence goes on from CAZDLE010000005.1 coordinate 41,527, forward strand.
TTGGCAATTTCGCCAATGCTATCGTACATTGTGTGGAAAACGCCGGAAGTCAATTCTCCGCCAAGATAAGGCAGGAACATCACCACCGTAACAGTGCCGAGTGCGATTGTCATAAACAAACAAACGATGCCAAAAATAATTTGCCAAGCCTTGCAACCTTTCATAATAATATCCCTCACTAAATACAGATTTTTACCGTACAGTAATTCTATTGTTAATTATACTATAAAAAAATGCATTTTGCAATAACTATTTTTACACTTAACTTACAAATTTGTAATTTTTTTGATATTTTTGCCATTCCGCCCACGATTTTCACGGATATTTGAAAAAAATCGTCCACCGCCTACGATAATGCGATACTTTTAACAATCGTTGGCACTTTGGTTTGTTAAAACAACCATTGGACGGTTCAACTAACAGTAGGTAGCCCTCGCCTACGATTAGACTATCGCGTTGGTATAAAATTGATGTAAGCATATTTTTTTTTGATTGATAACGTTATTCAATACAAACCAAAGTGCCAACGGTTATATAAAGAAAAACGGCGGTAGTAAGCCAATTACCTACGATATTGCAATTGCAACCTTACGTTTTACTGCTTTATTTTTATAAATCTAACACTCGACCACAATCAATATCACATAACAATCGTAGGGACAATCAGCAATCGCCCGTCACCTTGTAACATGCAACAGTCAACTGTGTCGTAGCCTTTCCAACCGCTCCATTCAACAAATTGCACGGATGTGGATTGTTTTGCTATCAAAGGGTTATCGTTGTGTTATTTTGCAAAAGTCGTTGGCACAATCTCCCCTAAAATATTTGACATATTTTGCAATAAATTATAATATTAAACGGTAATCTCAAACCGCCTTGTTTTGCGGAATTTTTTTATGTTTTAGGGGTGCAAATTGCTACGC
>CAZDLE010000006.1:0-30123 GCA_964506035.1 uncultured Oscillospiraceae bacterium
GCGAAAAATCCTGTTGAACACAAACTCCCATGGCTTTTAGTCCGTCAAGGTGTATGTCGATAGGACGTTTACCTATGGCGCACCCACCCGGCAAAGGCAGGCTTACGTTTCCGTATTTGGCAAGAACGCTTCCCAGTACAAGCACCGAGCCACGAATCATACCGGCAACGGGAGACGTCACCTTGGTTGTACAAAGTGCACCGCTAACGCTAACAACGTCGCCTACGCGCCAAACCTTTTTACCCATAGACGTGAGCAGTTGCAACATATTTTCCACGTCTACTATCTGCGGACAATTTGTCAGCACGATTTCTTCGTCGGTAAGCACCGTTGCGCCCAGCAATGCCAAAGCACAATTTTTTGCACCGTACACGGCAAGTTCGCCGTTAATCTTGTTGCCACCTTGTATTACGTAATCCAACTTTTAACTCCTACGTTTTGCAATACTTGTTTGGAAATATTCAACAAAATACCTATCGCGCCCATAAACACCACCAAGGACGTTCCGCCGTAGCTGATAAAGGGCAACGGCAATCCCGTTGGTGGAATACTTCCCGTGACGACGGCAAAATTAAGCAACGTTTGTACGGCAACAACGGAGCAAATTCCGCTTGCCAAAAAACAACTAAATTTGTCGTGGCAGTTGATGGCGATACGCACTCCGCGCAGTATTACCACCAAATATAGCGCAAACACGCCCAAGCACCCAATAAGACCAATTTCTTCGCCAATTACCGAAAGAATAAAGTCGCTTTCTGCAAAGGGCAAAAAACGATATTTTTGACGGCTGTTGAACAATCCTACACCAAACCAACCACCACCGCCAAGCGCGTACAATGATTGAATAAGCTGGTAGCCTTCTCCCTTAGGTGATGCCCACGGATCGACAAACGCCAACAGACGTTGCAATCGATATGGTTCGGCAATGATAAGCAACGGAACGGCAAGGGCAAGGGGCACAAGCAGTAGTAAAAAGTACTTGCCTTTCATCCCACCGATAAACAGCATTATTACCATTAGCATTGCCATACACATTGTGATAGACATGTTGGGTTCGGCAATGATAAGCAGACAAAATACCACGCCTACGCCAACGGGCAAAAGACAATTTTTAAGCTTGGACATATCCCGTTTGGACATGTAGGTTGCGCAAAAAAGCACGTAGGCAAACTTGGCGATTTCCGACGGTTGAATGGTAAAATTGCCAAATCCCAACCATCTGCGAGCACCGTAGTTTTCTACACCTAACCCCGGCACAAACACCAATGCAAGTAGCACTACGGAAATTGCAACGCCAACAACCCAAAAACGCTTTATGACGTCCAATTTTACAAAGGACGCGCCCACCATTGCAACCAACCCCACCAATGCGCCAACAAGCTGTTTGTCTAAAAAGAAAAATTTGTTGCCGTAGGTAGTTTGCGCGGAATAGTAGCTTGCGCTATACACAAAAACCAATCCAAATATAACCAGCGCTATCACGGCAAAAAACAATACATAATCAAACTTGATTTTCAATTTTAAGTTCCTCTACCAACTGCCGAAAATAGTCACCACGCTGGGCGTAACCGCTAAATTTGTCAAAACTGGCGCAGGCGTTGGACATCAAAACCGTTCCGCCAACATTTTTTAACGCATCAAAACTACTTTGAACGCATCCCTTTAAGTCGTCGAAAATATATACCGTTTTGCCATATTTTTTGCCGCAATCTGCAATGTCCACCGCCGTTTGTCCAGTTGCGCAAAGGTACTTTACCTGCGAAGACAAATTGATAAAAATATCGTCAAAACAATACCCTTTTTGCGAACCGCCCAAGATAAGCGCAAGGTTACCTTTGATACATTTGCATGCGCTCACCGTTGCGTGGACGTTGGTACCTTTGCTGTCGTCAACAAAGGTAACGTTACAAAAACCGTCCACCACTTGCATGCGATGATCAGGATAAGCGAATGTGGAAATTGCTTGCAGACAATCGCGCAGAGTTACGCCAAAAATGGAGCAAACCAGTATCGCGCCCAAACAGTTGCTTTGGTTATGTACAAACATTTGCGATATCGCTTTGGCAGGGCATTTTTGCACCTTGCCAAAAAGATTTAGCACTACGTTGTTATCGTGCAAGTAGCAATTTGCATTGACGTTTGTCGTGGAATAAAACAGAGTGTTACACTTGCTTTTGCGCGATAATGCTAACGTGTTTTTGTCGTCGGCATTGAAGATGGCAAAACAGTCATTTTGTTGGTGCAAATAATTGTTTTGTTTGGCATGGCTGTAGTCCGCCATATTTTTGTGATAATCCAAGTGGTCGGCTGCAAGATTAGTAAACAAACTGACCTTTGGTGCAAAGTTGTTGCAGTGGTAAAGTTGAAAACTGGAACTTTCCAGTACGACAATATCATCTTCAAAACAATCCAAAACGTGCCGAGCAAAAGGTACACCGCCGTTGCCCAAAAGGTATGCGGATTTGTTGCAACTTTGCAAGACGTGGTAAATCAGTTGGCAAGTGGTTGTTTTACCGTTTGTTCCCGTGACGGACACGCACGGCGATTTGCACAGAGGAAAGCAATATTCCAACTCCCCCACGATTTTGGCACCACAATTTTTGGCGAGCAACAATCCTTTTGCCGTAGGTTTTACACCGGGACTGACAATAACCGTTGTGTTTTGTGAGAATTGATATGGAAAATCAAATCCATTGGTATCGTCGAAGAAAATGGGCGTTTTGCCCTGTTTTTGCAACAATTTGTACAGGCTTTGCCCTGTTTTGCCCCTTCCGTAGATTACTATGTCTGTCATATTATTCTCCAAATGCCACAAGAAGTAGAATAATGCACAAGGTTGTTGCACAATACAAGGTGCAAATTCGCGTTTCACTAAAACCTTTCTTTTGCAAGTGATGGTGATACGGCGACATTAGAAAAACGCGTTTACCGTTGGTAAGCTTGAAGTACACCACTTGTATTATCACAGAAACACAGCTTACCACAAACATGATTCCAACAAGGGGAATAAACAACGTCATGCGCGTGAAGATTGCACTGCACGCCACCATCGCCCCAAGCGCAAGTGAACCCGTATCCCCCATAAAAACCTTTGCGTTGTTGCAGTTGAACAGCAAAAAGGCAAACAGCGCGCCGATGGAAATATAGCACAGTTTTACCACCTGTTGCGTTTGGTTGTAGGCGTAGGTGTCGCCAACGCTGCTATGATAGTTTAGCTCTCGATTGAGCAACAAAACCATGCCGAAAAGATAACAAATCGTTGTGGACGTTGCAAGCCCGTCGATACCGTCCGTAAGGTTTACACCGTTTGTGCAAGCAAGATACACAAAGATAACAAAGGGAACAATCCAACCGCCAAAGTCAATTTGACTACCAAAAAATGGCACTTTCAACACACTACCTATGGCAACGTCATTTTGCACGAACAACGCCACCAAAACGGCTATCGCAAGTTGCACTACCAGTTTTTGATAGGCTTTTAGCCCCATGTTGCGATGAAATTTTATTTTGATAAAATCGTCTAAAAATCCAACGATACCATAGCCCACAAACACGCAAAGTATTACTGCCGTTCCGCGGATTTTTACGTCGCAAAAGATACATCCACAAAGAGTTATCGCCAAGATAAAACCTATTCCACCCATGGTGGGCGTTCCGTTTTTGGCGTTGTGCTCGGCAACGTAGTGAAGTATTTGTTGACGTGCTTTGCCTCGTTTTAGCAAGGGCAACAGCAACCAAGTTGCAAACAGGCTGATTGCAAAGGCAACAATGGTGATAAGGTAGTTGTTCATGCTTCTCCTTTTGTTGGTGTGTTAAACAAATTTTCCTTTTTGTATACGTTAAAAAGGCTATGTAGTACAGAGTTAATCTGTTAGTCGGCTCCCTTGCACGACGCAAAAACCGACGTATCGCAAAATGGCGCTATTAAAACGTCAATTTGATCTCTTGTTCATACAAAATCTGCCAAAATACAAATATACCATTTACTTCGAGAAAATCAACGGACGATTTGTTGCTGTAACTACGCATTGCGAGCAAGCAGCCGTGTTACGATTTCCAAATCGGAATAGGGAATTTTTCTATTGCGAATTTCTTGGTATTTTTCCGCACCTTTTCCCAAAATTGCAACGGTATCGCCACAACTTGCCAGCGAAAGGGCAAATTCCGTAGCCTGCGAGCGATTGAGAATTACCCTGTGTTTGCAAGATAGTCTGGTGGTGATATCGTCAGCAATAATTTTGGGGTCTTCAAAGCGGGGATTGTCGTTGGTAACGATGGCAAAATCGGCGTACTTAGACACCACTTCCGCCATCAACGGACGTTTGAATTTGTCTCTGTTGCCACCACAGCCAAAAACAACAATCAACTGTCCTTGTGTGACGCTTTTTAGATAGGACAAAATGTTGTTGATACCGTCCGGCGTGTGGGCAAAATCTATCACGATTTTAGCACCGTCGTTGCGAATTAGCGTTTGATTGCGACCGTCGATAAATTCCACTTCCTGCACGGCATCGGCAATGGCGTTTAGCGGAACACCCAAAAGTGACGCACAGGAACAGGCTGAAAGTATGTTGTACAAGTTGAATTTGCCACACAATTTTGTTTTGATAACTGCGCAATTGCCAAACAAACTAATTTGAAACTGCGTGTAACCATCCGTCTGCCGAACGTCTTGCAAGTAGCAATCACAATTTTCGCCCATTCCGTAAGACACCGATTGGATTTGACTGTAGATTTTTTTGCCAAGGTCGTCGTCTACGTTTACAACGGCGTTTGTTACGTTGTCGGCAGTGAAAAAACTGCTCTTGGTTTGAGAATACTTTTCCATCGTTTGGAAAAAATCCAAGTGGTCTTGAGAAAAGTTGGTAAAAATTGCCACATCAAAATGTAAACCATAGATTTTTTGCAAGGCAATTGCGTGCGCGGACACTTCCATAACTACAGTTTGGACGTTGTTTTGATACATTTGTTTGAACAGTTTGTGTAACAATATGGGATCGGGCGTTGTCAAATTGCAAGCAAGGTGTTGATTATTGAAAAACACTCCGTTTGTGCCCACTACCGCCGTGTTTGTGCCACTTTTTTGCAAAATGTTCTGCAAAATGTAGGACGTGGACGTTTTTCCGTTTGTACCTACGATGGCAATAAGGCGCATTTTATCGGCGCAATGCTGGTAGAAATTTTTTGCGCACACAGCCATTGCAACACGACAATTTGGCACAACAATCTGCAAAAGAGAGGTATCCAAACGTTTTTCCGTGACTATCGCAACAGCTCCGTCCCCTATCACTTTACGGAAGAAATTGTGTCCGTCATATTGTTGCCCTTTTAGGCAGAAAAATAAACTTCCTGCGCAAACGGTGGACGTATCACAGGAAAGTGACGTTACGTCGGGATTGTCGTTGCCTATCACTTGGCATTTTAGTCCGTTGATTATTTGCTGAATAAACACAAAAAACTCTCCAACAAAAAAATAATTTGCAAAACGCTGTTTGACACTTTGTTCTGCAAATTATTGTATTAGTTTTGGTATTGAATTATGAGTGAATGGTTGCAGGTTTGCCGTTGCAATTAGCTAAATGGCTGTAATCATGTTGACTACTTTGATGATTTTGCTGAAGATTTGAACAATCAACCTAAGAAACGATTGCTTAATAGGCAAATTTTGCCGTAGACTTTTTTATATTATTAAAGACAAGGGGCATTCAAATTTAATATGGCATGCAATACAATTCTATCCACTTCGATTCGTTCAGTAGAGTTTTTGATAAACAAAAGGTCACAATATGCCGGAAAAATCCCGAAAACACAAAAGTATTTGGTCTTTACACAACAAGACGTCGAGCTATTCAAATTTTATACAGTCGGCATCTACTCTATCGGTGGGATTTGCTTGTAGTTGATGATTTCCCTAAAAATCAAACCGGCGTAGGGTGCTGCAACGATGGAACCGTAGCTTTGTCCTTGTGGTTCGTCCACGATAAACAAACAAAGATATCTGGGACTGCTCGCGGGGAAAAACCCCACAAAGGACGATACGTATTTACCTTTTGCGAGCGTACCATTAACAAATTTTTGTGCAGTACCGGTTTTTCCGCCCACTTGGTAGCCGTCGATATACGCGTTTTTGCCACCACCATTTGCCACAACGCCTTGCAACATTTTGGCAATTTGACTGCTTGTTTGCTCGCTTATTACCCTGTTTACCACCGTTGGATAGAACCGTTGCACAACTTTGTTTGTTGTGGGATCGCTAATTTCCTTTACAAGATAAGGTTGCATAAGCAATCCGCCGTTGACCGCCGCTGCCGTTGCCATACACAACTGCAAGGGCGTTACCGCTATTGTTTGACCAAATCCGATGCGTGCCAAATCGCCACGAGTAACCGCCGTTTGCGAAACTAACAAACCGCTTTGCTCCCCTTGAAAATCTATTCCGGTGGGTTTGCCGTAGCCGAACTTGTCAAGATAGTTATACATAACGTCCTTGCCAAGGGAAAGAGCGATATCTGTAAATATGGGATTGCAACTGTTGTTTAGTGCGTCGGCGAGCGTTTGGTTGGAGTGTTTGCCGTTAGCGTGTTTCGTCCAACAGCTAATTTTGGAACCATCCACGATACGTGTTCCTGCGGAGTTGCCAAAAACGTGCGTTGCAGAAAAGGCGTTGGGATTGCCTTTGGAATATTCTTCCAAACAAGCGGCAGCAGTTAGCACTTTGAAGGTAGATCCTGGTTCGTAGATATCCGTAAGCAAGGTGTTTTTTGAATATTTTATCAACGTTTCCAAATCGTCACGCGGAAGATTGTTCAAATCGACACTGGGCTTGGATGCCATTGCCAAAATTTCGCCGGTGGTAACGTCCAATACGATACACCTTGCGCCCTGTGGATTTTGTTGATACATAGCAAGTTGCAGGACGTTTTCCACGATGGTTTGGATTGTTGCGTCGATTGTTAGCGTAACGGTAAGCCCGTCCACCGCCGACACGTAGGACATTGAGCCGTTTTGCAGTTCTTGACCTACCAAATCCGTTTCGGTGAGCAGTTTACCGTCGATACCTTGCAAATATTTGTTGTAGTAGGCTTCGATACCCGTTTGACCAACTCCGTCGCCGGAAACAAATCCCAGCACCTGCGACAAAAAATCGCCGTAGACGTAACTGCGTGTGCCCTTGCTTGCCACGTATACCCCTTGCAAGTTGCAGTTTCGAATTTCGTCTGCTTGCTCGCTAGTTATTGTTGTAGCTAAGGTTACTTCCGATACGCCGCGGGCGGTAAGTTTATCGTACAGCGTTTGATAGTCCTTTTGAAGAATCTTCACTAAACAAGTTGCACTGTGTTGGGCATCGATAACGCTTTGCGGACGGGCATACAATCCGTAACTTGTTTGTGTTGTTGCCAGCAAACTACCGTTGGTATCGACTATGTCTCCACGATACGCCTTGATAGGTAAATTACGTTGCCATTGACCGCTTGCCTTTTGCTGCAGTTGTTTACCCCAAACTACTTGTATATACGCTAGTCGCAAAAATATTACCGTAAACAAAAAAATTGCTGCCACTAAAAGTGTCAGCAATCGTTTTTTAGATAGATAGTAGTTGTTTTCCAAATTATTCTCCAAACACTCCGCACAGCCAGTCGCACAAAGAATCAAACCAGTTGGTTTGTACGGAAATATTTTGTGCGGGTCTTGTTTCTACTTCGGTGTAGGTGAGTGTATTAGATGCGGATGCGTCGACGTAACCTAAAGATTGCGCCCTACTCATAAGCTCTGCATAGTCTTCTTGAGAAGCAACTTGAGTAACTTCGGCAAGTTGAGTTGCAACTTCGTTATAGGCAGACTCTACAGCTACTGCCGTTGCAAAAGAATTTCCAACGGAAACACCGCAAAGTGTTACAGCCAAAACAAGCATCAATACCACTGCTACGTAGCTTATTACAATCGCCTTTGTTTTAGAACTTACCTTTGCTGCAGTTTGCTCGGGGGCATAGTTGCGTGCAAAGGACATGTTGATTGTTTGCGTAGAGGGCATCAGATCAGGCGTAGAGTTTGCCGTTTCGTCTGCGGAAGGTGCAAAAACGCCGAGCTTTTGTGATACGGAATCAATGGAAAACTCTTGAGTATCGGAAAAATTGGTAAACAAAGGGGATGTGTTTACGCCTGCGTACACATCGTCGCCCATTACTTGTGGTTGTTGATTGAAGCCGTATTGCATAGTTGCGCCTCCTTTACTTTTTTTGGAATACTCTCAATTTTGCACTTTGAGAGCGAGAATTTGATTTTAGTTCTTCTTCGCCGGGAAGAATAGGTTTTTTGTTTACGCAAAATCCCTTTGCCCTGTGATTGCAAACACAAATTGGAAGGTTTGGCGGACAAATACAATCTGTTGCCAAATCGCTAAATGCGTGTTTTACAATGCGGTCCTCCAAACTGTGGAAGGTGATAACGGCAATTCTACCGTCGGGGTTCAAAAGGTCTACTGCGTTGTGTAAAAACTCTTCTAAACCATCCAACTCCTTGTTAACTTCGATACGCAAAGCCTGGAACGTTCGTTTGGCGGGATGTCCGCCCTTTTTGCGCACCGCAAGGGGAATGGATTTTTCGATTATCGCAACAAGTTGTCCGCAGGTTTTGATTGAGGCTTTTTGTCGGTCGATAACGATGTTTTTTGCTATGTTCTTAGCAAAGTTGTCTTCGCCGTAGTCACGAATTATCGTAAACAGTTTGTGTTCGTCGTAGGTGTTGACGATTGTTTCCGCCGTGAGAGTTTGCGTTGCATCCATTCGCATATCCAACGGAGCATCGCTTGCCATGTAGGAAAATCCACGCTCGGCGTTGTCTATTTGATAACTGGACACACCCAAATCGGCTAGTATGCCGTCCACCTTGTCAATATTTAGTTGACGAAGTAGGTTGGGGAGGTTTTTGAAATCGGAATGGACAAATTTGACATTTTGACCGTCGAATCGTTGTTGGCAAACAGCCAATGCTTCCAAATCTTTGTCCACATCGATAAGCAAACCGCCATTTAGTTTTTTGAGAATCTCGGCAGAATGTCCACCACCGCCGGCGGTACAATCTACGTAGATTCCGTTGGGTTTGATATTAAGTCCGTCGATACACTCGTTTAGCAAAACGGATTTGTGAGCAAAAATCATTTTGACTCCAACGTGTCGTGCAAACTCTTGTACAACTTGTCAAATCCGCTTGCGGTGTGGTCTTGACCGTTGCGACGTTCGAGGTATCTTTCTTCGCTCCAAATTTCTGCTTTGGTGATTGCGCCGACGATACGAACGTTTTTGGTGATGCCACAAATATCAATCAAATCTTGAGGTAACATAAATCTACCTTGACCGTCCGCTTCCACCACTGCGGAGAACTCTGTAATGGAACGAATGCGTTCCGCTTGAACGGGATCGAAGGAATCAGCTTCTTGGATGAGCTTGATAAGTTTTTGTTGCTCGTCCATAGCGTAGACAAAAATGCATCCGTTTGTGCCGGGCATAAGAATATAACTGTTGCCCAACTGCTCGCGGAATTTCGCGGGAAGCCTTATTCTGTTTTTGTCGTCCAACGCGTGTTGTTGATTTCCAACCAAAAACATTTGCCTACACTCCTTGATTTTTTACAAAGGTATTGTACCACAAAGATTAACCATTTTCAACCCTTTTTAACCACTTTTTTGAAAAAATTTTGTAAAAAGTGGCAAAAATTATTATTTTAGAACAGATGTTCGATAGTTTTATAAAAATTAACGGTAAAATTTTCCTTGTGGGCGCGGTTAAGAGTATAACTTGTACGAAGTAACTTTTTTGCCTAACGGCAAAATCTTTCGCTATCGTTTTGCCACAAAAACTGTCGTTTTTGCACTTCGAGATTGAAAAACGGCAAAATTTTGCTTGTATATGCCTTGGCGCGTCCAGACAAAACTTCTTGCATTATAATCTGTACGAAGTAAATCGTTCGCAAAACTATCGTTTTGACACAAAAACTTTCGGTTTGCCGCAAAACGTCGGTCTATATATTAAATTACAATTTAGTAATTATTTACCAGTCTCCAACGGCAATACGATTGACAAACGAGGTGATTTGTGGTATCTTTGTTGATTGTGGGCGCAAAAGGCTTGTTTTTTTGAAATTTTCAGCAAACAACACCACTTGTGCCAAAGGAGAAGCCATGAAATACGACGTAGTGATTATCGGGGCAGGTCCCGGTGGAATATTTGCAGCATACGAGCTTGCAGTTGCCAACAAAGGTTTAAAGGTTGCCGTTTTTGAAACGGGACACGAACTAAGCAAAAGAAAATGTCCTATCGACGGAGATAAAATCAAGAGTTGTATCGGTTGCAAAACCTGTTCGATAATGAGCGGTTTTGGCGGAGCGGGAGCATTTTCCGACGGCAAATACAACATCACAAACGACTTTGGCGGAACGCTGCACCAACATATCGGCAGAGAACAAGCATTGGATTTGATGCACTACGTGGACAATATCAACGTGCAATTTGGCGGAGAAAACACCAAAATGTACTCCACTGCCGGCACGAAATTCAAAAAACTGTGCATCCAAAACGGTTTGAAACTGCTTGATGCATCCGTTCGTCACCTTGGCACCGACATCAACTACACAGTGCTGGAAAACATCTACAACTACCTAAAGGACAAGGTAGAATTCCACTTCGACACCCACGTAGACCACATCCGCATAACGGAAAACGGCTATCAAATTGAGGCAAAAGGCGAAACATATTCCTGCGACAAATGTATTATTTCCGTTGGTCGTAGCGGAAGCAAATGGATGGAAGAAATTTGCAAAGAGTTGCAAATCCCCACTACGTCCAACCGCGTAGATATCGGCGTGCGCGTAGAGTTGCCTGCAGTTATATTTAGCCATCTTACCGACGAGCTGTACGAAAGCAAAATCGTGTACAACACAAAGCAATTTGAAGATAAGGTTAGAACGTTTTGCATGAACCCCAACGGTGAAGTTGTTACAGAAAATACCAACGGAATTATTACCGTTAACGGACACAGTTACGAAAGCAGTGATAAGCACACGGAAAACACCAACTTTGCACTGCTTGTGGCAAAACATTTTTCCGAACCATTTAAGGATTCCAACGGCTACGGTGAAAGCATTGCACGACTTTCCAACATGCTTGGCGGTGGCGTTATCGTACAACGTTTTGGCGATTTGATCCGCGGACGTAGAAGCACTCCCGAAAGAATGTTGAACAACTTTACTCGTCCCACTTTGAAAGCAACCCCCGGAGACTTGAGTCTTGTTTTGCCAAAGAGAATTATGGATGGCATTATCGAGATGATTTATGCATTGGACAAAATTGCACCGGGAACAGCCAACGACGATACCCTGTTGTACGGTGTGGAAGTAAAGTTCTACAACATGGAAGTTCAACTTGACGACCATTTGGAAACAAATCACAAAGGACTTTACATAATCGGCGACGGTAGCGGAGTAACACACTCGTTATCACACGCATCGGCAAGCGGAGTGTATGTTGCACGTCAAATTTTGTAGACCGCACTATCAAACACCCCAAATTTGATATTTTCAAAAAAATTATAAAATTGACGCGATTTATTATTGAATCGCGTTTATTTTTGACACTATTTATAAAAATGCATATAATATAGTTGCTTATTTTGGTAAATATGGTAAAATATAGTTAGCAAAATAGAGTTAGCGTTATATCGTTAGAGGTATTTATGACGACAAAACAAATAGTAGAAAAACTAAATCAACTAAAAAAGCAAAAGGGTTGGACGTTATCGCAACTTGCGGAAATTAGCGGAATTAGCCTTGGCACTATCAACAAAATTATGAGTGGTAGTTTGCAAAAAATCAAACCGGACAAGTTGGAAAAACTTGCATCGGCATTTGGCGTGTCTGTAGAACTGTTCCAAGATCAAAAAAGTAGCACACCGTCCGTAGATTTGGGTATGGTTAGTATCGCGTGCATTTCTCCCGACGTTCGCGTTGGCGATTGCAAATACAACTGCGAACAAATTTTAGAACAAACACAAAAAGCCCATGCGAACGGCGTAAAAATTGCACTGTTCCCTGAGCTTTCCGTTACGGGTTACTGTTGCGGTGATTTGTTTTTGCAAGAAATACTTTGCACTTCCGCTTTGAGTTGTACCGTAGAACTGTGCAAAAAACTTGCCAATATCGACGTTATGTGCGTGGTAGGTTTGCCTTTGCAATACAACTGCAAAGTGTACAACTGCGCAGCAGTTTTGTATCGTGGAGAAATTTTGGGATTTGTGCCCAAAATGCACCTACCCAACTACAACGAATTTCACGAAACAAGGCATTTTGCTCTGCCAAAGAAGGAAAACGGCTTTGTTGTTGTCCACCAAAAGGCAATTCCATTTGGCACAAAACTGCTGTTTGAAAACGCAAATAACAAAAAAATGCGTATCGGCGTGGAAATTTGTGAAGACATTTGGGTAACTGATTGTCCGTCCTTTGAACATGCCAGCGCAGGCGCAACCATCATTTTGAACCTTTCTGCAAGCAACGAAACGGTGATAAAAGCTAATTACCGTCGCAAACTTGTGGAAATCCAATCGGGTAAAACTTGCACCGCCTACGCATACGCATCTTGCAACGCAACGGAATCGACAAGCAAACTGGTGTTTTCCGGTCACAACATAATTTGCGAAAATGCGGAAATGCTTGCGGAAAGTTTGCCTTTTACAACCAACTATGCGCAAGCGACAATCGACTTTGACTATCTGTACAACGAAAAATCACGCTATCACAACAATAATATGGCGGACGGCTACATTTACGTTCCCTTTGATATGGATTTATCAGCATGCCGTCGCAACTACGCGCAACAGCCCTTTGTTCCAAGCAACGAAAAGGATTTGTTTGAACGTTGCGAAACCATACTGACAATGCAAGCATACGCGCTGAAAAAGCGTATCGAGCATGTTGGCGCATCTAAACTTGTGTTGGGAGTGTCCGGCGGAAGTGACAGCACGTTGGCGTTGATTACCTGCGTTAACGCGTTGAAACTGCTAAACCGCCCCATGACGGACATTATTTCCATCACTATGCCCTGTTTTGGCACCACGGAGCGTACTTTGAACAACTCTATTGCATTGTCTAAGGCACTTGGCACCACCGTTAAAAAGGTGGATATCTCCAAAGCGGTAACGCAACATCTTGTGGATATCGGTCAAGATTTGAACAATCACGATATCGCGTTTGAAAACGCACAGGCACGCGAACGCACGCAAGTTTTGATGGACGTTGCCAATCAATGCAACGGTCTTGTTATAGGCACGGGCGATCTATCGGAATTGGCACTTGGTTGGTGTACCTACAACGGCGACCACATGTCTATGTATGGCGTTAACGCATCCATACCCAAAACGTTGGTAAAGGCGCTACTCACACACGTGGCGCAAACGCACAAAGGGGTTGTTGGAGATACTATCACGGATATCGTTTTGACACCTGTTAGCCCCGAACTGTTGCCCCCGAATGCCGACGGCACCATAAAACAGATTACGGAAAACTCCGTAGGTCCATACGTTTTGCACGACTACTTTATGTTTATGCTGTTGCGCAAAGGCTTTACGCCCAGCAAAGTGTTTGAACTGGCAAAAATTTCCTTTGAAGGGGAATACGCTGCAAGCGAAATCTACAAATGGTTGCGCAAGTTTATTTGGAGATTTTTCACACAACAATTCAAGCGTTCGTGCAGTCCCGATTCTGTCAAAATCGGTTCGCTGGATTTGTCTGCAAACGGTATGAATATCCCCAGTGATGCATGTGCCGACGTTTGGCTTGCCGATCTGGAAAAAGTTGCACCACAAGTGTAAAAGTGTAGGTATTTGCCATGAGAATGAGATTGAAAAAACACCTTGAAGAACGCATTGCCGATTGTGGCGATATGCTGATTGCACGCGAGGGGTACGAATTTTACAAATTGACGGACGAGCAAAAACAAATGCAATTGGATTTGCAGGCAATTTTTGGCAACAACAATCCACTTTACTTGGAACTGGGTTGCGGAAAAGGCTCTTTTGCAATAAAATCAGCAAAATTGCATCCCGATCGCAACTATCTTGCATTAGAAAAGCTGAGCAACGTTATCGTTGTCGGTTGTGAAGACGCATCTAAGGAAAATTTGCCTAATTTGCGATTTATGAACTGCCATGCGGAAAATCTACTCTACTATCTTGCGGACAAAAGCGTGACGGAAATAATTTTGAATTTTTCCTGTCCGTTCCCCAAAAAAACCTACGCAAACAGGCGTATGACAAGCAAAAACTACTTGGAAGTGTACAAACACCTGCTTGCCGACGATGGAATAATTCGTCAAAAGACGGACGACCTTGCATTTTTTGAGTGGTCGGTGGAAAGTTACAAAGAACACGGCTACGAAGTGTTTGACGTAACCTACGATTTGCCGGAAGGTGGCGACAACGTTATGACGGAATATGAAGAAAAATTCCGTTCCATAGGCAAAAAGATTTACGCTTGCAAGGCAAGGTTGATAAAGTAGCCACAATCCGCCTAACAAAGTTACAACTTTAAACATTTTATAGATGCACACTTTGTTAAAAAATCCACCACTTTGCTAAATAGTAACTAATAACGTGTGATAATTTTACTTTGCACTACCATATACGAACGATTTGTAATCCAAAGTGCAGACGTTTAGTTTGACAATTTACTATTTATTGCACTTAAAAGCATAAATCACCAAATAGAAAAACTCTCGAAGCAACTTCGAGAGTTTTTTTTTCGTTTAGATAGATAAAAATTTATAACCATCAAGCAAACGCAAATTGCACTACTGCAGTTTGGTTGCAGACGTAACAAAACCGATAACCTTTTCTACCACAATCGCGCCACGTTTGCCCTTTGGCAACTTGCCTTTGTGGTTTTTGCTTTCTACCGATACTTCGGCGGGATCTACAACGGTTGTGTTGGCTTTGTCGAAAATGGCAACCTTGGGAGCATCTGGATTGAAGTAGTTTGCGTATACGATAGACGATCCGTTAACGCCAAATTCGATACCCTTTGCGCCTTTGCAGTTACGTGCGTGTTTTGCGATATCGTTTACGTCAAGACGTTTTAGGTAGCCTTTGTTGGTTACCATAAGCACAGTGCCTTTGGTTGTTTCTACCTGACCGCCGAAAATAACGTATTCGTCGTCGGCAAGGTTGATACAGTGTACGCCACCGGCAACTCTGCCTTGAAGGGGGATCTCCGCCGCGTCGAAGCGGGTGCATCCGCCACGGTTGGTAACGTAGAATATTTCCGTATTGGGACGGACAACTTCCACGCGGAACACTTCGTCACCTTCCTTACCCTTGTAGCCTTGGAACACTTGCTTTAGCAGTTGATATTCACTCCAGCTGGAACGTTTGATAAATCCTTGACGGGTGAAAATTAGCAATTCGCCGTTGGGGGTAGCGTCGCTTGGCAACACAAACATAGACACAGGCAGTTCGCCCACTTGTGCATCGGGGAACAATTGCGACAGTTTCAAGCCGTTGTCACGGTATCTAACTTCGGCAATACTGCCAACGTCAGTGCGGAAGCAGTTACCAAGGTTGCTAAAGAACATAACCTTTGCATCGGTTTTTGCTTCGATTGCGCTTGTAAGGATTTCGCCTGTGGTAGCGTTTACAGCGTCTTTGTTGGACAAATTGAAGTTTTTGAGCGGAATACGTTTGATTGAGTAGTCTGCCGTGATACCCAAAACTACCGTTTCGACGGGCTTTTCGTCCGTTTCGCTGGGAACAACGGCATCTTTTTCCGTCTTGCACATTTCGCTGCGACGAGCAACTTTGTAGGCACGTTTTAGAGCGGAAAGTTCCGACTTGATAAGCTCCATTTGTTCGCGTTTGCTGTTGATGATAACTTGCAAACGGGCAATTGTGCGTTGAAGTTCTTCCAACTCGTTTACCAGTTTGTTAACTTCTAACTTGGTGATACGAGCAAGGCGCAAATCCAAAATTGCTTGTGCTTGACGTTCGCTCAAAGAAAATGCTTGGCGCAGTTTTGTGCGAGCATCGCTTGTGGATGCTGCGTTTTTGATGATACGAATAACTTCGTCGATGTTTTGTACGGCAATTACCAAACCTTCCACAATGTGGGCGCGTTCTTTGGCTTGTTCCAACTCGAACTTGCAACGGCGCAACACCACTTCGCGTTGGTAGTTGACGTAGTAAGCAATGATGTCTAACAATCCCATAAGTTGCGGTTTACCATCGGCAATGGCAACCATGTTGATACCGTAGGACATTTGCAAAGAAGAGTGTTTGTACAAAAGCTCTACCATTTTTTGCGGATCGCAGTCCTTTCGCAGTTTGATTACCGCGCGCATACCTTCCTTGTCACTTTCGTCGACGATTTCGGCAATGCCGGCAAACAATTCCTTTTTGTCGTCCTTTAGTGCACCGATTTTGATTAGCAAATCTGCCTTAGAAAGTCCGTAGGGAATCTCCGTGATAACAAGATTGCGTTTATCGCCGGGGGCAACTTCGATATGCATTTTGGCACGAATGGTAATTTTGCCTTTGCCCGTTTCGTACGCTTGAACAAGACCTTCGCCGGGAATGATATAGCCACCGGTAGGAAAATCCGGTCCTTTGATGATTTTCATCATTTGAGCGAGGGAAATATGGCGGTTGTCAATATATGCAATGGTACCGTCGATAACTTCGCCGAAGTTGTGTGGCGGAATGTTGGTAGCAAGACCTACCGCAATACCGCTTGCACCGTTAACCAACAAATTGGGGTATCTGCCAGGCAACATGTCCGGTTCTTTGGTGGTATCGTCGAAGTTGTTGGAAAAACGAACGGTATCTTTGTCGATATCGCGCAACAATTCCACAGCCATGGGCGAAAGTTTCGCTTCGGTATAACGCATTGCAGCGGCAGAGTCGCCGTCGATGTTACCAAAGTTACCCTGACCGATAATTAGCGGAACGTTCATGACGTGCGGTTGCGCCATGCGCACCATTGCATCGTAAATAGACGAGTCACCGTGGGGGTGATATCTGCCCATACAGTCACCGACGATACGCGCCGATTTGCGCGTGGGTTTGTCGGGAAGGTTGCCCTGCTCGTACATGGAATACAAAATACGACGTTGAACGGGTTTTAGACCGTCTTCTACACGGGGTAAAGCGCGATCCAAAATTACGTGTTCGGCATAGGGCATCATGGATTCGTGCATCACCACTTCCATTGGTTTGGTAAGAAGGTTACTGCCGTCGTCCAACTTTTCAATATCGCTGTGACTTATATCAAAAATATCTACTTGTTTCATTGCGATTTACCTCCTTACTTTAGTTTATCAAAAATAGCGTCTTTATCTTGGTTGAAATCGGCATTATCTACAATGTAGGCTTTACGCGCGTCCACTTGATCGCCCATTAGCGTTGTTACCATACGTTCCGCTTCGGAGAAGTTTTCGATGGTAACCCTCATCAAAGTGCGGGTTGCAGGATTCATAGTGGTTTCCCAAAGTTGTTCGGCGTTCATTTCGCCAAGTCCCTTGTAGCGTTGCAATTCGTAGCCTTTGCCAAATTCTTGCACGATTTCTTGCAGTTCGTTGTCGTCGTAGGCATAGCGAACCTTGTCCTTTTTGGATACCTTGTAAAGGGGTGGCATACCTATATACACGTGACCGTCGGTGATGAGCGGTTTCATGTAGCGGAAGAAGAAAGTTAACAAAATTGCCCTGATGTGCGCACCGTCTTGGTCGGCATCGGAAAGGATGATGATTTTGTCGTATTTTAGGTCGTCGATGTTGAAATCTTCTTCGCCAATGCCTGTATCCAAAGCGGAAATAAGGGAGCGAATTTCTTCGTTGGCAAGTACTTGGTCGATACGTTTACGCTCAGCGTTGAGTGGTTTACCGCGCAGTGGCAAAATTGCTTGGAATCGGCGATTGCGCGCTTGTTTTGCCGAACCGCCTGCCGAATCGCCTTCGACGATAAACAGTTCGTTTTTGGAAGCGTCACGACCGGTACAACTTGCCAGTTTACCAATCAAAGTTGAGTTGAAAATACTGTTCTTTTGACGGGTAACTTCCTTTGCTTTGCGAGCCGCTTCGCGTACCTTTGCAGATGCAATGGATTTTTTGATGATTGTTTCCGATACGGATGCAGTTTTTGCCAGAAGTTGAGCAAAACCTTCGGACGCAAGCGCTTCGCAGGCAACACGCGCTTCCACGTTGCCAAGCTTTGTTTTGGTTTGTCCTTCGAACTGAACGTTTGCCATCTTTACCGACATAACAAGCGTTATACCTTCGCGGAAGTCTTCACCGATAAGATTGTCTTCCTTGGGTTTTAGCATTCCCTTGGTGCGAGCATAGTCGTTAAACACCTTGGTCATTGCCGTTTTAAGCCCTGTTTCGTGCATACCGCCTTCGCCGGTGGGGATGTTGTTTACGTATGAAATAAAGTTTTCGGTGTAGTTAGAGGTGTATTGGAAGGCAAATTCCAGCTCCAAAGTTTCGTTTTTGCCCGACCAGTACAGTGGGCTGATGTGCAAAGGTGCCTTGTTTTCGTTTAGATACTTTACAAAATCCACCAAACCACCTTCGTAGCAATAACTTTCAAATTTGGTTCCGCCATCGTCGTCGGTGGAATTTTCGTCCGTCAAAGTGAAGGTGATACCTTTGTTCAAAAAGGCAAGTTCCTTTAGGCGTTTAGCAATAACGGCGCAGTCCATTTTGATGTTTTTGAACACGCGAGCATCTGCCAAAAAGGAAATAGTAGAACCGTGTTGGTTGGTTTTGCCCACCTTGGTTAAGCTGTCCATCGGTATACCGCTGGAAATCTTTTGTGTTTTGGGATCTTGCGGGCTGTGGAAATGCTGAACGTACTCGTAACCATCCTTGTAGACAGTAACGGTAAGCCACTCGGAAAGGGCATTAGTAACGCTTGCGCCTACGCCGTGCAAGCCACCGGAATAGCTGTAGTTGTCGTTGTTGAACTTTCCGCCGGCATGCAGTTGAGTAAATACGACTTCAACACCGGAAACCCCCAACTGTGGGTGAATATCTACGGGGATGCCACGACCGTTATCTGATACGGTAACACTACCGTCGGAATGCAAAGTGACGTCCACCTTGTTGGCAAAACCGTTGGTTGCCTCGTCGACGGCATTGTCGACAATTTCCCACAACAGATGATGCAAACCCTTCGAACCAGTTGTGCCAATGTACATACCGGGACGCATACGCACCGCGTCCAAGCCCTCTAAAACTTGAATGTCGCTTGCGCCGTAAGTATTTTTGCTCACAATATTTTACCTCCGATTATCTTTTGTTATTTGACGTTCGACTGCAAAGAAATCCAACAGTCGAAAAAATAAAATTGTTTGAATAAGCACGCAAAGTAGCCACCGCTAAAGGGCAACGATTGGTTCAGCTTGCGAATCTTTAACTGCGAAAAAGGCTCCGCTGCAAAGCGTTGGCACTTTACCTCGATATTATACCACATATCGCAAGATATTGCAACCCCTTTAATTTATATTTATTCATATTTTTTTGATAATTTTTTGCTTAATTTTTGTTTATACAAAATAATTTGTATATTTATAAATTATTATACATTTTTATGCATAGCAAATGTATAATTATACATAGCATTTCTTGCAATAAAATAACGGCGGATTGCTCCGCCGTTGTGGTTGACTGAATATTGGGTTGTTATTTTTTTTAACGCCTATTGCACTACTTTAATATGCTTTCGATCCAGTTTGCAACGTCGTCGTAAACCTGTTGTTTGCAAAGCGGTTCGTTCAAAATTTCGTGACGCGCATCTTGGTAAAGATGCTTTGTAACGCTGTTTACGCCAACCTTTTTGACGTAGAATTTTTCCAGTTTGTTGATACCTTTGCCATAGTTGCCAACGGGATCTTGACTGCCGGCAATGATTAGCAGTGGTTTGGTAACGTCAATGCGCGAATACTCCGCCTTTTTATACAAACAAGAGATACCCTCCATAAAGGTACGATAGAAATTTGCAGAACAGGTGTATCCACACAGTGGATCTTCGTTGTACTTTTTTACTTCGCCGGCATCACGGTTAAGCCAAGCACTTTGACCATGAAATTTCTTTTCGTACATCTTGAAAGACATGTTTACCAGCAACTGTGCAGGATATCTACCACCCTTGTTGCGACACATGTTTCGAGCAATCAACTTGCACAGCGTAAAACTGATATCTTTCATATAGTTGGATCCGCACAAAACAAAGCCTGCAACGTCAGGCGCTTGTTCAATTACCGCTTGCACGATAAAACTGCCGTAGCTGTGCCCCATCATCACAACGGGAAGGTTGTAGGTCTCTCGGCAAAAGTCGATAAGTGCAAGTTGGTCTTTGACGTTGTTTGTCCACATGTCGCCTTCTTCGTAGCCAAGGCTGTCGGTTTCGGCAGTGAGACCGTGTCCGCGATGGTCGTTCATCACCACGATAAAACCTTTGCTATTTAGATATTGCGCAAAATGATCGTAACGTGCGGAGTGTTCTGCCATGCCGTGAACAATTTTAACTACTGCTTTGGGTTGTTGAACGTCGTCCCAAACGTAAAGCGCAATCTTTTTGCCGTCGTGAGAAGAAAATTGACTTTGTTTCATTACAAATTCTCCTTTGATTTGTTTGTCAAATGGCGCAGTATCGAAATACAATAACGCATTTTTGTTGACTAAATTGTACACCACCAAAACGTCAAAGTCAATACCGAAATTTTTGTTTTTGAGCAAATTGACAACAAAATTGGGCAAAAATTACATATTTTTCCCTAAAAATACATAAAATAGTTGTATGAAAATTGTATTTTGCGGTGGCGGAACTGCCGGTCACGTTACACCGAATTTCGCGCTTATGGAAAAACTGCAAGGCAACGATATGTACTATATCGGAACGAGCGGAATGGAAAAACGCCTAACTAAACCCTACGTAGATAGCGGTAAGTTACACAGCTATTACACTATCAACGCAGGCAAACTGAAGCGTAGCTTTGCACTATCCAACCTACTACTACCCTTTACGTTAGCAAAAAGTATCAAGCAATGCAAACAAATTTTGCGCAAACTTGCCCCAAACGTTGTTTTTAGCAAAGGCGGATACGCCGGGTTACCTGTGGTGATAGCAGCGAACAAGCTAAAAATCCCCGCGATTATCCACGAAAGTGACATGTCGCTTGGACTTGCAAACAAAATTTCCGCCGTGTACGCAACGGAATTGTTGACAACTTTTGATTGTGGTAAAAAAGGGAAAACTGTTGGTGCAATAGTACGACAATCCATTGTTGAAGGAAACCGACAAAAAGGACTTGCAACAATGGGATTTGATGGTGAAAAACCGAAACTGTTGGTTGTGGGTGGCAGTCTTGGCGCTGGCACGCTAAACCAAGCGATAACAAACGCACCACAACTTGCAGACCTTTTTGATATTTTTGTTGTAACCGGCAAAGGCAAACAAATTGATTGCGAATTTGTGCATCAAAAGGAATACGTCGACAACATAGCAGACGTTTTTAGTGCGGCTGACCTTTGCTTGACACGCGCAGGAGGAAATAGTTTGGTTGAACTAACTCTTGCAAACGTTCCCTTTGTTGCAGTACCGCTAACAAAAGGTTCTCGTGGTGAACAGATTAACAACGCAAAGTGGTTTGCAAACAAAGGCTGTGGAATTTTGCTTTACGAAAACAATCTAAACAAGCTTGCAGAAACGTTGCTTTCAGCATACAATAACCGACATGCCATAGTTGCAAAACAAAAACAATGTGCATACCTTAACGGCACAGATAAGGTTGTGGAAGAAATCTTAAAGTACAAATAACATGGTCAACGGAAAATTTGACATCAATCGTCACCATAGTTATAGTCTATTACGTATTGACATCTTTCTACCAGTGCTTGGCGCAGGCGCAAGGGTTTTTCTACGCGCACACCAATTCCCAGTGAAAGAATTTTGCTGATAAGCAATTCGTCGTACGGCAAGGTAGCTTTGGCAATGTAGCCGTCGCCAATGCGCACCACACTGTTTACGCCCAACCACTCTTCGCAGGCGGACAATGCAGAACTGTGCACCGACAAAATCACTTCGCACATTTCCTTGTCCTTGAGAATGTCCGTTTGAATAACACTGGGATCGGCGTGGAATTGTCTGCCGACAAAATTGTCGCCAAGCGTCATTTTGACGATACGTGACACCTTGAAATATCGAAAATCGCGACGCAATCGGCAAAATGAGTATATGTACCAAGCGCCGTCTTTCAAAATCAAGCAGTACGGTTCTATCATACGGACTGTGTTTACGCCATCTTTTGAGTGATACTCGATTTCGCACAGGATTTTTTGCGCTATGCAGTGGGATAGTTGCGGAATCAAATCGCGTACAGCGTAGTCGACACTGTCCACCATAAATTGGTCGGACATAAGCACGTTGGCGCCTGTATGAGAACGTTTTAGTCCTTGCAATTTTTGCACCGCTTGTTTGGTGACGTCGTCCTGAAGAGTGGAACTTTGCAAACAGAAAATAACGCGTTGATATTCGTCTTCGGTAAAGTAGGTAGCTTTAAGTTTGTAGGTATCAATGATACTCCAACCACCACCGCGACCAACGGTAGACACAATGGGAATTCCACCTTCCGAAAGCACCGCAACGTAGCGATACACCGAGCGAGTGGAAATTTCGAATTTTTCGGCAAGGTCAACGGCGCGAACAAGGCCATCCGTTGCCAAAAGCGTAGATAATATACCAACTAATACCGGTACTTGCATAATACTAACTCTCCTTCGATTGCAGCAGCAATCTGTTTTGATTGAGTACATTATAATTGTATAATACTGACAGATTATTGTCAAGGTTTTTAAAAATTATTGCAAAATATTTTTTTATACTGCCATATATATGGCACAGTTATTTGATACAATGTAGACATCAAAGCTGAAAGGAGCATACAAATGAAATACGATTGCACAAACGAATTTGACCTTGCACTTATCTACAACAAACTAACTTCGCAAAGTGTTACTCAAATGGTAAAGGCATGTAACTTTTTCGAGCAAGACGATATGCTCGCAAAGTTACAAAAGAAAATGGCGCGTTTTTTGAACTACGTAAAACAATAAAACATCAGCAAAACAAAATGGCACACGATTGCAACAATAAAAAAGACCGATTATACATAGCACGTTGAGACAATTGGCTATAATTTGTGCCAACTACGTGATGAAAGCCATTGCATAGTTAACAATTAAATTAGTGACACGACTACTGCCTTTAGATAAAGTAAACGTATAAACATAACAACCTTTTGTTACGTATAAAGAAAGTTGCCACAACTTTGTTAAACCAAAAGTGTGCTCCGTTTTGGAGCACACTTTTTGCATTTTAGGCAAAATAAGATTTAGGAACAATAATACGAAAAGTTGCCGTGTTTGGTTTGACTACACACTTTTTTCTGCCTATTCTTACGTTATTTTGGGCATTTTGGCATACTATGATAAACATAGTATTCTATAAAACGGCTTTTTGGGGAATAGAGGCAACCATTTTGACCTTTAATACAACCTTATTGCGCTTTTTGCACCGCACTGTCAAAAATAATCCAATACGCAGTTGTTCTCGTCTATGCAACAATAAGCATAACTATCGGAATAAGAAAATCAACGTAAACTGTATCGATTAACACAAATATCTACACGTGGCAATCAACACAATCTTTGTCTAACCAAGGCGCAAACAAGGTGTAATTCCCCCATAAGATAATCGGTAAAGTTCGTTTTAGTAAACGCAAATACCTATCGCAACTATAAACAATTTAGTATCATTATCACTATGTGTAACTTTATTTTTTATTGATGGCACCGCTAAGAACAGACGAAGTGAACGTGTGTTCCAGTTGGTGGTTTTGTTGGTAATCGACAAGTGCCTGCTCAATAAGGACCTTACCGAAGGTTTTTGTCGAATAGGTGTTGCTCCACAATCCATAGGCAAGCGAACCGGGGATGGAATTTACCTCGTTTACGTAGATTTTGTTGGTAACTTTGTCCACCAAGTAATCAACTCGCACCGCACCGCCAAATCCCAATTGTTGATAAATCTGCTCCGTCATTACTTTGACGGTAGTTGCAATATCGCTGTCGATATCGTTGGTAACGGTGGACAACTTGCCGTTTGCAACGTATTTATCTTCGAAGGTCAAAAGGTCGTGGGTAGTTATCGGCGCGTCGACTTGACTTGTTTGCACCGCACCATTCACACGCATTGCCGAGCAATTTATTTCGTAAAAGCTGGTTAGAGCCTTTTCGCAAAGCACTACGTTGTCGTAGCGGAAGGCAATTTCGAGAGCCTGTTTTAGTTGAGATTTGTTATGGCAAAGGGTAATACCGATGCTGGAGCCGAGTTTGTTAGGTTTGACAATCACAGGGTATCCCAAGTTGCCTGTGGAATAGGTGCCGTTTTGATACTGTTCGACGGTGATGCGTTTGCCTGCAACCGTTGGCATACCGATGGCTCGCAAAGCCTGTTTTGTTGCGATTTTGTCCATAGCTGTGGCGCTTGAGAGCAGATTTGAGCCAACAATAGGGACGTCCAACAGCTGACAAATGCCTGCGATTGTGCCGTCTTCGCCACACACGCCGTGACAACAGTTCACAACGACATCCACGTTTAGGTACTTTTTGATTTTTTTGCCTTTACAAACGGCAACACGCCTTTCGCCAAAACAAAAAAGCAGTTGCTTATTGAGTTTTGCATAAGTATGTTTGGATGGCGTTAGATTGTTGGGCACAAGAAAACATCTGTTTTGCTTATCCAAATAGGCACTTATAATTTGTCCGTCGAAATAGCCTTTGGCAAGACAGGCGGTGATGATGGAAATATCGTGTTCGCAACTTTGTCCACCGTAGATAATCAATATATTCATAAACATCTCCTACAAATTGACAACGTCGGGCAAATCGTTTTGAAAAAGAACAATGCAGTTTTGCCGAACGTACTTTTGCAACTCTTTAACCCCTTGATTTAGCGTTTTAGTGCAAATAACGTTGCAACCGCCCACTACACCACCTGCGATTTGTTTGGCGTATTTGCCGATAGCAATAACAACGTTGAAGGTTTGCGATAACATCTTGCCACACCGTTCGTTTAGTTGTTGCTGTTGACGTCCGCCTTCCACAATGCCTTGCGTAAGGACAATTTTGAAATTATCAAAGTTTGAAATGGTTTTGCAACAACTTTCGATACCCTTGATGTTTGCGTTGTAGGCATCGTCCACAATCCAAAAACTACCGTTGAACGTCGTTTGCATGCGGTGGGGAGTTTGAACCACATTTTTGCAATTTTTGATGGTGGCATCAACACTTTGCCCCAACAAAATGCAAGTGTAAAAACAAGAAAGAAAGGTGTCGACAACGTACTGCGAAACTTGTGGTAAGTATACGCTGTGGGTTACGTTGTTATAGGTGACGTCGAAAGTTGTGCCTTTTAGCGTGGTTTGAAAATTGGAAATAAACTTTCTATCGGTCAACACTTTTGCGCACGTGCCAAAATCCAGCAAAATGCCAAGGTTTTGATCGGCACCGTTCAACACGCAAAAGCCGTCCTTAGGCAGGTTTTCCACCAACTCACCTTTGGTTTTTACGACGTTTCCCAGCGTTTTGAAGGTGGACAAATGTTGCGGACAAACACCCGTTACAATGCCGTATTTAGGCAAAAACAGTTTACATAGGCGATCGATATCGCCAACGTTGCGCGCGCCGAACTCTAAAATAAGATATTTGCAGCCGCAAAAATCCGTTTTGTTGATAAAACTTGCAATTCCCAACGGTGTATTGCAACTTCCACTTGGCGCAATGGAACCATCCAGCAAGGCAGCGAGCATATCTTTGGTGCAAGTTTTGCCGTAACTACCAGTTATTGCTATCACTGTAATCTTCTGTCGTGACAACTTTTTGGTTGCATTTTTTAGATAGTAATTAGCAATAAAACAATCAACGGGCAGACAAATTAGCCAGGATACAAGAGTGATGATTGGCAAGGCAATCACAAAAAAGGCACTGTCTACAAAATGGCACAGACAAAAGGTTGCGCCAAGTTGGACAATTAGCATACGCGCAATGCGTTTTGTGTATCTTAGCGGACGTTTGCGTTTTTTGACAAAAACAAGTATATTTGCAGCGACAAATATCAGGGTAACGGCCCATTTTGCAAGCAAGAAATGGCATAAAATGGCAATGATTTGCACTATCAAAAGCAGTAACACAAAGGGGGTTTTGTAGATTTTTAAGTATCCGCGTTGTGGCTTGTAACTGCACGATTGCAAAATGCGAAAACACTCTGTCGAAAGTGCCGTAAGCAACAATACGTCGATAATTTGATAAATCAACGTCCATTCTCCTGAAAAAGCGTTATTGTTCGTGCAAATGCTTGTGGATTGTGAAAAAGAGCAAAATGGTCGCCGTCAATTTCCACCAAAGCGCTATTTTTGATAAATTTGTGCATAAGTTTTGCGTGTTTCAGCGGTGTTTGAGTATCATTTTTGCCATTTATGATAAGCGTAGGACAGGTCACCATCTTGGCATACTTGGATAAGTCTTGATTGACCACCTTAACAAAGGTATTTTTGATGGAATTTTCGCAGGCGTTATAGTCCACACTGCCATATCGAGAGGTAAGATTTTGTGAAAACCCCATTTTGCACAAAAATTTGCAAATTTTGTATTTTGCAACTTTACACCAGCGTTTGATGGATGGCTTGCGAATCCCCGCCGGAGCAAAAAGTAGTATTCTATCTACACGATTTGCATGCAATGCGCCCAAAACGATGGCAATTCGACAGCCAAAACTGTGCGCAACAATGGTAACTTTGGACAAACTTTGTTGGTCTAAAAACTTCACCACATCCTTTGCGTAGTCGAAAACCGTCCATCCGCTTTTGGGCGGATTTTCACTTTTGCCAAAGCCGACAAAATCTATCACGTAGTTGCTGCTGTTGGGCAAACGTTGCACGACGTTGGAAAAGATACTGCCGTCGCAACCCCAACCATGCAAAAATAGTATTGGCGAACCATTGCCACTTTTTTGAAAATACATCACGTTGCCTTTCGCATTAGTGTATGAACGGCACGCTGATATTGTGACTGCATTTAGCAATTTTACCGAAATTTTGCAAGAAAAAAGCACTCCGGTTCTTGCTTTGGGAGTGCAGATAAAATCTAAAATTGTAAATTATGAGCTTTTTAAATATGTTGGAGCAACACTTTCCCCAGCCACCACGCGTTGTGACACGTGACTTGGGCATCTTTTTTTTTAATATGTTGGAGCAATGCTTTCCACAGCCCTCAAAAACTTAACTTTTGGAGCGCATATCATTTTACGTAGATTTTTTTTCGATAGAAATTCTCAAAATTTTGAGAATTACAAATATCGTGCGTTATCTATCGTTTTGAAACAAAGATTAACAAAATCTGTGTGAGAAATTGTCGCGTTGTGTCTGCTGAAATTTCTAAAAATCAGTTAGTTTAAATTTTTCGTCATGGTGTAGGCATCACGGGAAGAGTAACGGCTACGACGGTAAAAGTTTTTGCGAATGCCGGCAACTTCGAAACCGCTCTTTTTGTACAATTCTACCGCCGGAGTGTTTTGCGTGTTAACTTCCAACTCGCAAATTTTGCATCCTTTTTCTGCCGAAAGGCGCAACATCTCGTCGATTAGTTGGCGTGCAATGCCCATGCGACGGTAATCGGGCAACACGGCAACATTGCAAACCTGCGCTTCTTCGTACATGGCGCGAACACAGGTGTAGCCGACAAGTTTGTCTTGGTGATAGTAGCCGATAAGATAGGAAAAGTCGTTGGTAAACTCTCCACGAAGGTTGTTTATCGTCCATGCATCCTTGCCAAAACACTCTCGTTCGATATCGGCAAGGTCGAAAACTGTTTGCATATCGTAATGTAGTAGTTTTATCATTTTTGGTTCCTTTGGTCGTAAATTTTGGGGTACGTTGTCACTTTTTTTGTTCTTCTGCCTGACTTTTGCGGATGTACAACGGTTCGAGAGTATGGTCGAAAGCTTCACTTTCTAACTTTTGTTTAGCAAGCAAAACAAGTCCGTCAAAGTAGTTTGAGGCATTTGCACCACTACCTGCAGTTTGTGCACGTGGGTCGTCGTAGGCAATCAAACAGGGGACAACGCCATTGGTGTAGTCGGCAAAATAGTAGCCGTTGCCTGCGTCGATAATGGCACTGCCTTTTGCTCCACAATTTGCCGAATAGGAAATGGCTTGCAAGGTGTTTAGTGCCAACAACTTTTTGGGGCAAGCGACGTTGTAGCCTTTTACGGTGGAAACGCCAATGCGTATTCCTGTGAAACTTCCGGGACCAATGGAGCAAGCGTAGGCATCCAAATCGGCAAACGTGACGTTTGCCTTTTGCAAAAGCCGATCTACCGCCAAGCAAAGCGTTTCGCTGTGACGCGTGCCAAGGTTGGGTTGTGTGCAGTTTATAACTTTGTCGTCGCAAATTAGTGCAACGACTAAGTCCTTTGTGGTTGTGTCGATAAGTAGAATTTTCATAGTGATTTTTGTATGGTGATTTGACGAGTATTGTCGTCGATTTTTTCGATAGTAACGATAATGCAGTTGGATGGTAGCAATTCGGCAATATTCTCACTCCACTCGATACAGCAAACGGATTGCTTTTCGCCAAAAAACTCGTTAAGTCCCAGAATTTCCGCTTCGGCAGGATCCATAATGCGATAAAAATCGAAATGGTTGAGAACAAGTCTGCCACTTTCGTATTGATTGTGCAGTGCAAAGGTGGGACTTGTGATAACGTCGTCGATGCCAAGTCCTGTGGCAACGCCCTTTACAAAGTGGGTTTTGCCTGCGCCCAGGTCGCCGTTTAGCAATATGGTTTCGCCACCAACAAGTGTTTGGGCAAATTGTTGCGCAAAATCTTGCGTTTGTTGTGTGTTGTGCGTGATGATTGTTGTGTTCATAGTTTAATTATACATCAAATTGTAATAAAACTCAACCGTTGCCGAGCAAATATGATTTTACGTTAGAATAATTGCGGTTATGCAACGTGGAATTTTGGCGGATCGCTACATGTCGTGCAAGATGACTGAGCATATTCGTCAAACATAACGTCATGGGAGCAAACCGTCCATCCATTTATTTGTGCGGATTGTTTCGTCAACATAACTGTGTGCAGGTTTCCTCGGCTACAAAAACGTCCGTTGCACTATTGCGTCGTTTGTTAGCGAATTATCAATCCTGTGTTTTTGCCTCCCAGTGCAATGCTTTGGAAAGTGGTTTGTAGGTTAAATACGTTAGCACCGCACACAAGGTGCATCGCAAAACGTTGAATGGCAAAACTCCAATTGGCAGATAAAAAGCGTAGAAATTGTCCATCGTTACACCTTTGTACAGCACGGAAACGGCGTTGACAATTGTTTGCATGCCTTCAGCAGCATTGCCGTTGCCATATTGAAAGGCATAAAAGGGGATTAGCACCAGCCAATTGGACAATAGGCTAACTGCAACAGCACAGCACGTGCCGACAATCATGCCAATAATTGCGCTTTTGCGCCCTTTTGACAAATGGTAAATTAGCGTTGCAGGCAACACAAATGCAATACCCACCAAGATATCGGCGCACTCGCCCACGCAAGACGTACTTGTGAAAGGCATTTTGAAAAGGCATTTTACCACGACTATTATCACCCCAGCCAGCGGATTTATGGCAAATCCACCAAGCAACGCGGGCAAATCGGATATTTGAATATCTAACCAAACGGGGAAAAAGGGCAACGGAAACTTTACGAACATATACAACACGTAGGCTGTTGCTGTCAAAATTGCCATAACGGCGATATTTCCCGTGGTAAAAAGTTTCTTTTTTGTTTTGTTTGCGATTGAATTTTCCGTCAAAATTATCTCCTTCTCTTTGGAAAACAAAAAGCCCTTGGAAAACCCAAGGGCGCAAAATGTCGGCACTGCGACAAATTCTTTTCTCATCCGGACTGTACCGTCGGCGCAGGAATTTCACCTGCTCGGCAACCGCAGTGGGTTGTTCATAGGCTGTACTATCGGTGTGGAAT